>CBDVDJ010000415.1:0-3689 GCA_965372695.1 uncultured bacterium | reverse complement strand
GCCTTTTCGGTATCTGTATTCTCTTCTTCGTCCTCGAGTACCTCAACACGGCCGCGCAGGTAAGGCGCTACCTGCGTGGTCTCCACGAGACGGATTCGCGAAATCCCCTGGGCGAGCAGCCGCATTTCGCCGTTGGGAAAGCGGATCATCTTCTGGATATGAATCGCCGTGCCGGTTTTGTATATATCCTGCGGCCCGGGATGTTCGGCCTCCTGGTTCTCTTGTGTGAACGCACCGATAATTTTGTGCTCGGCGAGGGCCTCGTCGGCCAGCCGAAGCAGGTTGGGATCGCGCAGTATCAGCGGCACCATCATCAACGGAAAGACCACTGCGTCGTTGACGGGAAGAATAGCGAGTTCCTTGGGGATGTTCGCCATCTGAACCATCAGGTCGTCGAAATCGAGCTGGTTCCCGATTTTCAATTGTTGCTCCTTGTTATATTACAATCGCCCCGGCCCGGGCGGCTATGCTCCAGTTCTTCACGGATCCAGATTCTTCCTCTCGACACGTGAACTGCGTATCAACCGCCGAACGGGAATCGTTTTCTACTCAACGTCGATTTTTTTTGGGCCTTCGTCCGTCTTTTCAAAATCTTTTTTCAAACGCACTTCCAGCAAACCGTTCGCGTAGTGCGTCGACAGGCTGTCGCCGACGACGGGAACCGGGATCCCGATCAGGCGCTGAAACGGTCCCACCTGAATTTCGAGTGAGTGGAAATGTTTCTTCCCCGGCGGGATGATATCTTTGCGAACGCCGCTGATGCGCAGCACATGGGCGTCGGTGAACACGCTTATTTCCTTACGGTGCATACCGGCGATATCCATGATCACGATGAATTCCGTATCGGTGTCGAAGACGTCCATGGGCGGCTCCCAGCCGAAACTGGTTTTCATCTTGATCTGGTGCTTACCAGGTGTGTGGTCCGACATCAACATCTCGAGCAGTTCCCGGATGTTCTCGATGTCGTTGAACCTCACCAGGGGCGGTTCGGGCGCGGTCTTCTGAATCATATGGTTTTCACTCCCTGCTCGATTGAGCGGTCTAACGCTAGATGTATGCAGTCGTTAGGCCTTCCGGCACCTCGACAATAGGCATCAGGGCCCCGTCTGTCAAGGATTGACCTCTCCCCCGTCCGGAGACAACGTACCGGGCAGACTGACGAGGGGATTCCCGGGCCGGCCTCACACAGTGAAATGGGCAGACAGCAAGGGCGTGGGCAGCGGGAGTGGCTGGGGGGGGGTAGAAAGTGAGGCGCCGCCGCCCTCAAGGAGGCGGCGGCGCGTCGTACGGTGGGCCATACCGTAACCGAAACCAGTTCAGCGGCGGGTCGAGCCGAGGCCGGCAGACGATGTCGTGGGTGTCGAGACCGCCGTCGCACCGTCGGTGGTCGTCCACTGCGACAACTCTCCATTCTTCGTGAAGTGCCGCGCCATCTGCCAGTCCGACAGCGCCCCCTTTTCGAAGACGAATGTGTAGCGCATCCAGTCCCCTGACAAATCGTCCTTCTCGAAGAAAGTCCAGTACTCCAGCTTCTGGTCCTTCGACATTCGTCTCGTTTCCGGGATTCCCCACGAAGCCGAAACTTCCAGGAAATTCATACCCCGCACCACTTCGCCCCTCGCGATGTACTCGTTGTACACACCATCCGGATTGGCGAGCAGGTAGTCTTGTCTCATCTGGAGTATCGAGTTGTCGTCGTTGATCGCGCGCGGAGTGTGCGAGCAAGCAAGAAACAGTAGCAGAAGACAGGACGAAAATATGAAGCTCCTCGTCCAGTGCATGGCGTGCCTCCTTGTGGTGCCGTGTCGACCCGAGATGTATTGTCTTCACAAAAAAGCCACAGCCGTACTGTGGTTTGGGTCCTGGGGGTTCACGGCTACGAACCTCACCCTGACCTGTTCGAAGATAGATGCACAAAACGGCCCAACGGGACCTTAATTTCCTCCTTTTTTTGCGTCGAGGCGAATCACCTCAACCCCTTCGAATTTCATAATTTGCGTCTTGTCGTAGTGGAGGTCGAGTTGCGCCGTTACGTATCCATCCGCGTCATCCACCCAGGGGCGTGCACGGATATACCACAACGAATTGCACCATGCAAACAACTCGTCGAGTTGAACGTCGACACTCTGGCGTGGCCATCCCGGCGGATTGAACACGCCGTACACGGGCTCGGGTCCCTCGTAGTAATGTTCCACGATTGCCTGCACACTCGGCGCCACAATGCACTCTCCCGTTTCGAGATGTTCCTCCACGTACCTCACCGCTCCGCGAATGTCTTCACGACCGTACCTCGAATCAAAATAATAATTACCGGTCGACGTGAGCAGCGTGGCGACCGCCAGTCCCGCGAGCACGCCGCCGTATCCGCGTTTCAACCCGCCGCACCCGATGGCGACAAAGCAGAGAAAGGCCGGAAAGCCTACCAGGACGTACCGTACGTTGAACGCTTTTGCATTCTGCCAGTTGAGCACGTAGGTCAGCGCCACGGGGATCAGCAGATAGAGGAACAACTCCTTCGACGGGGCTCTTCCGCGTATAACCCGCCACGCCCCCCGCAGAAACAGCCCCCCGAAAAGCAGCGCCACCCACACCAGGGCGGGAGCGTGGTGGCGCAACACGTAGCCCATCGTGCTGCCTCCGTGGAGTTCCCGGGTGGACGGCCCCAGCGAGAACCCGACGCTGTACGTGTACACGGCGTACGGCAGCGCCAGCGGCGTCACGGTCGTCTCGCCGCGAAGCCGCTGCGTCTCGTCGAGCTGGCCGGGCCGGACCGGCGTAACCAGGTCGGAGACGTCGATGATCGCGTAGATGCGGTACACCCACGGGGAGAGCAATATCAGCACGGCCAGACACACCGCTCCCCAACGGATCAGCGTACGTCGCCCCGGCCCCTTCCTCACGAGATAGATGACAGTTTGCGCGCCGAAGAGAAACGCCGCCGAAAAGTTGGAGAGCGCGGCGAGTACGATCGTCACGACGTACCCTGTGAAGTCGCGGCGGCGGCCCCACCGGGAGTATCTTTCGAAGTAGTAACAACTCATCAATCCGAAGCAGAGGAGGAACGAGTAGTTGCGGAGCTCCTGCGAGTAGTAGACGTGCAGCGGGTGGACGGCGAGCATTACGGCGGCAATGCGGGCGACGTTCCTGCCCAGCCACGATCGTGTCCACAGGTAGAAATAGACCACCGCGCCGGTGCCCGCCAGGGCGCTGGGCAGGCGGAGCCAACCGTCCCCCGTATTGACCAGCTGGAACAGATAGACGACACAGGCGTGCAGCGGCCCGTGGATGTTGTACTTGAGGTAGCTCCATATGTGGAGCCCCTCCTTGGGCATGCTGACGTCGAGCGTGAGCAGCTCGTCCACCCAGAGGCTCTGGTGACCGAGACGGTAAACCCTCAACAGGAGCGCCACCACGGCGAGAGAGATCATGAAAACGCGGTCATACCGGCCCATGTTCTGATCGGTCGCGGTCATCTGCTCGCTGGTTCCTGTGATATACTGGGTACCTGCAACATACGGGAGGGTATCGGATTGTCAGCGCCACTCTACATCGGACCCGCCGGGTGGTCGTATCCCGACTGGAACGCGACGGTGTATCCGCCGAAGAAACCAAAAGGTTTCGATCCGCTCGAATTCCTGACATCTTACTTTAACCTGATCGAAATCAACAGCACATTCTACCGCGTACCT
>CBDVDJ010000414.1:0-3699 GCA_965372695.1 uncultured bacterium | reverse complement strand
GCCGACCGGATGGCCCGTTCGATGGTGTCTTGTGCCTCGAAGCACGTAATGCCGACGGTGATCAAGTCCATTTATAACGTATCTTGTTTTGTGAAAGATGGTTCGACACGAAGGGTAGCAGGAAACCCGCCTCCGGGCAACCCGAGTTACCGGGCGCGGGGTCAACAGGTGGAGGGTAAGCAAATGACCGCTTCGCCCGTCCAATACGAGGGATGGGAGCGAACAAGACAATATTGGCAAGCGTCCTGATTATGGCGGCGATTGCGGGCGCGGAGCCAGACCAGCGCGTCGTCGAACTGAAAGAGTACGGCATCATGATCAACATAACCGAAGACTTCAGCGATACCCCCACGCTTACCGCCCAGTGCCTGATCCCGCTGCCGCAGGACGTCGTCTGGGGGGTGCTGGCGGGTTATGAACAACTCGATGAAATCATACCGGCGGTGACGGTCAGCCGCCTCGTCGACACCGGCAACGGCGAGCTGGTCCTGCACCAGGAAGGCCGCGCGGGGATGTGGTTCGTCAAACGCGGATACAAGGTGACGTTCAGAGTTCGCGAAGAGCCCATGTTCTCGATCGACTTCGAGGCGATCGATGGTGATTTCGAGATCTTTACCGGCAAGTGGCGTGTCAAGCCGATGCGATCGGGTACGCTGATACGGCACGAAGTTCAAATCCTGCCGAAATTCTGGGCGCCGGGATGGGTGATGCGCAACGTGGCCGGAGATATGATGATGGAAACGGTCAATGCCATCATCAGGAAGTGTTTCGAGACCGCCGGCGCCGGGGGCGCGGACCGGTCCACGGCCGCTGACTGATCCCTCCCATTCCCGTCACAATCCCCCGGACCTTATGTTATGGGGTTTACTCCCGCGCGGCCGCCGCAGGCGGCCGACAGAAGGAGCGATACGCGAAAATGACTCCGATTTATCTCGATTATAACGCGACGACGCCGATCGACCCGCGTGTCGCCGGCGCCATGACGCCGTATCTCAACACGCACTTCGGCAATCCGTCGAGTAGTCACGCCCTCGGCGCCGAGACCCGGATGGCCGTCGCGAAGGCGCGCAGGCAGGTCGCCGGCATGCTCGGATGCGGCGTCGACGAAGTGGTATTCACGAGCGGCGGTTCGGAATCGAACAACTACGCGATCAAGGGCGCCGCCTACGCCCGCCGCGATCGCGGCAACCACATCATCACCTCGAGCGTGGAGCACCCGGCCGTCACCGAGGTGTGCCGGTTCCTCGAACGTCAGGGGTTCAAGGTCACGTGGCTGCCCGTCGACGGCGACGGCCTCGTCGACCCCGCCGACGTGGAAGCGTCGGTGACGCCGCAGACGATTCTTGTTTCCATCATGCACGCCAACAACGAAGTCGGCGTGATCGAACCCGTCGCCGAAATCGCGGCGATCGCGCGGGAGCGAGGTGTGCTGGTGCACACCGACTGCGCCCAGTCGGTGGGGAAGATCCCGGTTCGCGCCGGCGAACTGGGTGTCGACCTGCTCTCGATCGCGGGCCACAAGCTCTACGCGCCCAAGGGAATTGGCGCGCTCTATGTCAGGCGCGGAGTCGAGCTCGAAAAGCTGATCCACGGCGCCGACCACGAGATGAACCTGAGGGCCGGCACGGAAAACGTCCTCGAGATCGTCGGGCTGGGCGAGGCGTGTGCCATGGTCGCAGAAGGCCTCGACGGTTACGCGGCCCACCTGAAGAAAACACGCGATCGCCTCGAGAGCGGGCTGGAAGATCGTTTCCCCGGTATCCGCGTCAACGGGCACCGTGACAAACGGCTGCCCAACACGCTCAGCGTCAGTTTTCGCGGGCTCGAGGCCAACACCATCGTCTCCGAATTGTCCGACCGCGTCGCCGTATCGGCGGGCGCCGCCTGTCACGCCGACCAGGTCGATGTCTCGGCCACCCTCGAGGCCATGGAAGTCCCCCTGGAAGACGCGATGGGGACGATTCGCCTCTCAACCGGCCGCGGCACGACGGTGCAGGAAATCGACGGCGCGCTCGAGGCGATCGCCGGCGTCGTCAGCCGGCTGCGGCCGCCCCCGGGGGGTGAGGTGGCGGGCGCGGCAGCTCTGGCGGGCGACGAGGTCAAGCTCACCCGGTTCACCCACGGCCTCGGCTGTGCCTGCAAGCTGCGCCCCCAGCTCCTCGAAGAGGTGCTCGCCCGCCTGCCGCGGCCGACCGACGAGCGCATCATTGTCGGGACGGACACTTCGGACGACGCGGCCGTCTACCGGATAGACGACCGCACGGCCATCGTTCAGACGGTCGATTTTTTCACCCCGATCCTCGACGATCCGTTCCAGTTCGGAGCCGTGGCGGCGGCCAATTCGTTGAGCGATATCTACGCGATGGGGGCGCGGCCGTTGTTCGCCCTCAACATCGTGGGCTTTCCCAGCAGCCGTCTGCCCATGTCGGTCCTGGAAGAGATTCTTCGCGGCGCGCAGTCGAAGGCGGACGAAGCGGGGATTTCGATCATCGGAGGGCACACCGTAGACGACACGGAGCCCAAATACGGGATGGCGGTGACGGGTGTGGTCGCACCGGATGCCGTTCTGACGAATTCGGGCGCGAAACCGGGCGACGCGTTGATCCTGACCAAACCGCTCGGTACCGGGGTGATGTCGACGGCGATGAAGCAGGGCGTTCTGGACGCAGGCCGGGCGCGCGTCCTCTACGAAACAATGTCGGCGCTCAATCGCACCGCCGCGGAATCGGCGCAGTCGGCCGGTGCCCACGCCTGTACCGACGTGACGGGATTCGGCTTCCTCGGGCATCTCATCGAGATGCTGTCCGCGTCGGGCGTATCGGCGAGGGTTCAGTCCGGCGCCGTGCCGCTGCTCGACGGAGCGTTCGACCTGGCCGCGTCGGGAATCGTCCCGGGCGGCACCCGCGACAACGCCGACCATACCGCCCCCGCGGTCCGCTACGCCCGGGGGCTGCCGGCGCCGGTGCGCCTGCTACTCAACGATGCGCAGACGTCGGGCGGGCTCCTCATCTCCGTTGCGGGAGAACGGGCCGGCGCTCTGGTGTCGGCGCTCCACGGCGGGGGGGTCGTGTCCGCCGCCGTCGTCGGAGAGGTCACCGAAAAGGCCGGCTTCGTGGTGGAAGTCGAGTGACGGGGTTGTCGTCACGGGTGCTCTACTGTTATATGTGATGCTATGAAAATTACACTGGCACAGATCAACCCCGTGGTAGGGGACATCGATGGAAACCTGGTCCTGATCAGGGATGCCGTTATCGCGGCGGCCGCCGACGGGTCGGACCTGGTGGTGTTTCCCGAGATGTGCCTCACCGGGTACCCGCCCAAAGACCTCGTCGAACGCGGCGCGTTTGTCGCGCAGGCGAAGTCGGCGCTGGCGGCGGTCGAAAAGCTCTCTGAAGACGCCGGCGGCATCGGGATCATCGTGGGGCTGCCCGTGGCCAGGAGCGGGGGCGGCAAGGGGGTGGTCAATGCGGCGGCGCTGGTCGCCGGCGGCACGACCGTCCACATGCAGGTCAAGTCGCTGCTTCCCACCTACGACGTCTTCGACGAAGCGAGGTACTTCGATACGGCCGACGTCATCGAGCCGTGCGCTTACAAGGGTGAGAAAATCGGCATTTCGATCTGCGAAGACGCGTGGAACGACCCCGAACTGTTCAGCCATCGACCCTACGAAATCGACCCCGTCGCGATACTCGCCGAAAA
>CBDVDJ010000413.1:0-3709 GCA_965372695.1 uncultured bacterium | reverse complement strand
TCGACGCATTCTACCTTGTGGCCAAAAACGGCCAGGCAGGCCCCGCTCACCAGTCCCACGTACCCCGTTCCCACGATGCATATTTTTGACATTCAGATTCCTCCGTTGCGGCTCCACCCCCACCAGGGAGAGGCCGATCACTATTTATACAGTATCAATTTGATTTTGTGTCTTCCGAATCACCAAGTTCGCGTTCCCAGGACTCGTAGAGCGCGCGCAGAGTGTCCTCGATGGGGGTCCGCGGGCTCCACCCCGTGTCGGCCTGGATCCGGGCAGGATCGCCGCGAAGCTCGGGCGTGTCGGCCGGGCGCAGACGATCCGGGTCCACTTCGACCTTCACATCCACACCGGCGATGTCGCACAGCCGGTCGAGAAGGTCGCGAAGCCCGTACGAGCTCCCCGAACAGACATTGTACGTCAGCCCCCGCTTCCCTCGCTCGAGGAGCGCGATGTAGGCATCGCACACGTCGCGCACGTCGAGAAAGTCGCGTTTGACGTCGAGGTTGCCGACCCGGATCACCGGCTCGCGACTGCCGAGCTTGATCTCGGCGATCTGGCGGGCGAAGCTGGGCAGGACGAACACATCGCGCTGTCCCGCGCCGGTGTGGTTGAAACTCCGGGTCATGACCACGTCGAGGCCGTACAACGTGGAAAACCCGGTGCAATACTGGTTCTGGATCGACTTGGCCAGGGCATACGGGTTGTTCGGATTGACCGGGCCGTCTTCGCGAAGAGGGAGCGTGTCCGGCGACGCCACCGGGCCGTACTCGTCGGCCGAGCCGATCACGAGGAGGCGGCACGATTCGGACCGGGCGCGGAGCCCGTCGAGTATGTACAGGGCAGGGAGCGTGTTGGTGAGTATCGTCTCGATGGGCGCGTCGAACGACCTCGCCACGCTCGACTGGGCGGCGAGGTGGACGATCCCCTCGGGGCGGGACTGATCGAGGAGCTTCGACACCGACGCTTCGCTGGTCAGGTCGACGGACAGCTGCCGCTCGCCGCTGAAGCTCTCCGACGGCGCGCGGTCCGCACCCCATACCTCGAACCCGCGTTTACTCATCTTGTCGACGAGCACGCGGCCGACGAAGCCACCGCTGCCTGTAACCAGAATCCTTTTCACCAGCCGCCCCCGCTAACCCGTTCTCTCCCGCCAGTATTCCAGGACGTCCTCGAGCGTCTGCTCGAACGGGATCACTGGTTTCCAGCCGGTTTCTTTGCGGAATTTGGAGCTGTCGCCTTCGAGTATCGGCACGTCGGACGGGCGCAGGCGCGATTTGTCGAGTTTGACCTCGATGTCGGCCGAGGTCATTCCCAGGAGCATGTCGAGGATCTCCTGGATCTTCCACGATTTTCCCTGGCAGATGTTGTAGACCTCGCCGCCCTTGCCTTTTTCCAGCGCGAGCCAGTAGGCCTTGACGATGTCGCGAACGTCGCTGAAGTCGCGCGACGCCTCCAGGTTGCCGACGTACATGACGGGGTCACGCCGGCCGCGCTCGATTTCGACGATCTGCCTGGCGAAGTCCGAACACACGAACACCGGCCCGCGGCGCGGTCCCGTGTGGTTGAAGCACCGCGTGCGGACGACGTCGGTCTTGTAACTCATGAAGTACTGGTAGCCGAGCAGGTCCTGTCCCACCTTGCTCACGCCGTACGGGCTCAAGGGCCTGAGGGGGTTCTCTTCCGTGATCGGGACTTCGTTTTCGTAGACCATGCCGTACTCCTCGCTCGAGCAGGCGATCTGGATCCGGCACTTGTGATCGAGCTTGCGCACCGCCTCGAAGATGTGGAGCTGCCCCAGGACGTTGGTGGTGAGGCTCTCCGACGGCGCGTGCCAGCTCGTCGGAACGTAGCTCTGGGCCGCCAGGTGGAAAATGTATTCCGGGCGGACTTTTTCGATCACGTCGCGCGTCGACCCGGCGTCCCTCAGCTCACATTCGTGGAGTGAAATCTTGCCGTCGAGGTGCTCTATATTCTCGGTCCGGCTGCGCCAGCGGATGATCCCGTGGACGTCGACCCCGCCCCGTTCCAGGCAGTAATCGGCCAGGTGGCTCCCCGCGAATCCGGTGATCCCGGTGATGAGAACGCGCATCGTAATTCCTTTCTGATTGGCAAAGTACAGATGAAACAGAACCTTGTAAGGCTACGCGAAAAAGCGAATAAAGTCAAATTATTTGCGCACTTAACGCGATCGGAGGCGCGGGAGGAGAGGAAGCGGGGGCGGCACGGTCCGTACAATCGTATACAAAAAGAAAGGGGCTGTGTCCCGCATTCGGGTGACGCGGAACCACAGCCCACTCTCAGCGTTGATCAATCCGGGGTGTAGTCCAGAAAGAACAACCGCCCCCCCACGCATGACAGTGGGGTTACTTTAATAATATCATCTTTTTCGTCTCCGTAAAGCCCTTCGCCGAGAGTTTGTAGAAGTACACCCCGCTTGAGACTTCGCGGCCCGCCCCGTCGCGGCCGTCCCAGACGGCGGCCCGGACCGCGTCCGGCGTCTGGACCTCGTCAATGAGAGTCCGCACCAGCTGCCCCGCCACATTGTAGATACGGAGCGACACATGGCCCGCCACGGTGATCGAGTACTCGATCGTCGTGGTCGGGTTGAACGGGTTGGGGTGGTTCTGCGAGAGCGTGTTGCGGTACGGCGCGCGGCGCGCGCCGACCGCCGGGGTCTGCGGGTTGTGCAGCCAGGACAGTATGCGGCGGAGGTGGGTCGTCGTGGCATTGCCACCCGGTTCCACGTCTCGAAGGTACTGATAACTCATCCCGCTGAGCAGAAACCCGACGTTGATGCCGTTGGGGTTGGTCGTCGACTGATTCAGTACGGCGCCGCGTACGTCTCCCGCCCCATGGTAAAACATGGCGGCGACGGATGCGTTCTGCGCGACCAGCACGTCGAAGTCATTGATCGTCGGGCAGCCGCCACTGGCAAGGACGGTGTCGGGTCCCCACGCCCCCGCAAAGACACCCGGGTCTTCCCCGATCACCAGCGGGCTTACGCCGACGTAGTCGTCGTGCGCTGGACTGCCCAGACTGAAATCCATGTATGCCTGTCGCAGCGCTACGCCGCTGGTGCTCCAGAAGGCACTCCACTCTTCGGCTACGTCATCACCGCAGAGGTACACACCACCCGACGTCCCGAGGTGGTCCAGAAACTCGAGCAGCATGCCGGCGTCGTCGGATTTATCGGGAGTTCCCGAGCCATCGCTGAAGGCGGTTTCCAGGTCGCCGCAGTCCCAAAGGATTTTCCGGTAGCTGCGGCCGAGCTGCTCTCCTGCGTCCACGACGCGGCTTCCGGGGTGGTTGCCGCCCGCGGACGAAGGGCTCCGGATGTCGAAGCGATCCACCTTGTCGAGTATTCCCAACTCCTCGAACACCGCGTCCCACAACTCCTGTCCGCCGCGTCCGTCGGTCCCGTCGACGTAGAGTATCTCGCCGCCGGCCCGGACTCCCGCCGCCGGCAGGATCGTGAACTCCATCGGGTTGGCCAGGACCTGCGAGCGGTCGAACGTCGGACCGGTGAACTCGCTCCAGTAGCTCCGGTTGACAGAGGGCGCCGCGCTGCGGGCGCTGAAAGCGAAGAGCACTGTATCGCCGGGGGTGAAGAGACCGTCGTCGAGGTCGAGGCAGTACCGGTCCGGCACGACGGCGCCGACGGTGTCGTAAACAGAGTCCATTCGCACCCGGTACCACATTTTGCCTTCAT
>CBDVDJ010000412.1:0-3721 GCA_965372695.1 uncultured bacterium | reverse complement strand
GGGGAAATGGAAGGTGGCGAAGATCAAGCCCGGCTCAACCCGATCTGTCACCTGTTCTTCAAGAAGCTCGAGCTCGGGCTCAACACGACCTCGCTCCCGACGTTCCATTTCATAGCGTCACGCGCCTCGACGGCGCCTCTCACCTACGCCGAGCTCGCCTCGGCATTTCCCGAGGCCGGCGGCGGCTACTCTTTCATTAAAAAGGCATTTCCGGGTCCCGTCGGATTCGCTTCCGGGTGGATGTTGTGGTTTTCGTACATTGTCGCGTGCGCACTCTATGCGTTGGGATTCGGCGCTTATTTCTGGGAATTCATCCACTCGTACTTTCCGGTCTTCTCGGATTTTGTCTTCGAGTTGATCGGTCATCAGCTCGCCGTCAATCTGATGACGGCGGCGGTGTGCGTGGGGTTCATCTATCTCAACGCCAAGGGGACGGCCGCTACCGGCAAGGCCGAGAACATCATGACGATGGCCAAGATCGCCATCCTGGCCGTGTTTATCGTGTTCGGCCTCAGGGTGATCATCGGCGAACCCGCCGAGTCGTTTCGTGCGTTCACGCCGTTTCTGCCCAATGGTTTTTCGGGTGTCGTGCTGGCGATGGGTTTGACGTTCATCGCCTTCGAAGGTTACGACCTGATTGCAACGGTGGCCGAGGAAATCAAGTCTCCGGAAAAGACCATCCCGAGGGCGACCATGATCTCTCTGGGCGTCGCCATCACAATCTACCTGCTGATTCTCTTCGTGTGCATCGGGGCTATCCGGCCCGAAGACGGTTCGGCGTCGTGGCAGTTTCTGGGCAAGTATCAGGAAACAGCAATTGTCAAGGCGGCGGAGGTGTTCATGCCGGCGTTTGGCGTTGCGCTGATCATTTTCGGCGGTCTCCTGTCGACGACATCCGCGCTCAACGCGACGATCCTGGCGTCGTCGCGGGTGGCGTTTTCGATGGGCCGGGACAAGATGCTGCCGCGGTCGATGGCAAAGATACACCCCGTCAAAAGAACGCCCTACGTGGCGGTGTTCGTCACCGGGGCGATCGTGCTGGTCGTGACGTTCGCGTTTCCCATCCAGGTCGTGGGGTCGGCGGCGAGCCTGATGTTTCTGCTGACGTTTGCGCTGGTGAACTTTTCGCTGATCGCGCTGCGGCGAAAACACCCCGGTATGAAAGCCTCCTTCCGCGTGCCGATCTACCCGCACGTCCCGATTCTCGCCATCCTGCTGAACCTCTATCTCGCGGTCTATCAGTACAAGTTCGACCCGAGGGCCTGGTTTATCACCGTCGCGTGGATCGTGACGGGACTGATTATCTACTTCCTGTTCTTCGAGAAGGCGACGGAAGAGGAGAGGCCCCAGGTACTCGACGTCACTCAAACCACGGCGGATTCGGAATACGAGCACAGAATACTGCTGCCGCTCCACAATCCGGACCACGTCGAGCCTCTCATCGACCTGGCGGCGCCCATCGCCAGAGCCCAGAACGGTGAACTGATCGTGCTCGGGGTGGTCGACGTGCCGCCGAACCTGCCCATCCGCGACGGGATGCGGTTCGTCCACCACAAGATGCCTCTCCTCAAGGACGCGGTAGCCTATGGGCACAAGATCGGAGTCCCGGTGCGGACGTCGATACGGATCGCGCACCGGGTTTCCGACGGGATTCTCGCCGCGGCGGAGCAGCAGAAGGCGACCCTCATTCTGATGGGATGGAAAGGGTGGACGAGCACGCGCGACCGGATATTCGGCGAGGTGACCGACCAGGTGGTTCGACACTCGCCGTGCGACCTCATCGCCGTCAAGCTGGCCGGGGCGCTGGAATTGAACAGCGTGCTGATGCCGACGGCGGGTGGGCCGCACGCGATGCTCGCGGCGGAATATATCGGTTATCTGCAGAAGGCGCACGATACCAGGGTCGCCGTGTGCAACATCGTCCCGGCGAACGCCGGCGAGCGGGATCGCGAGGTTGCGCTGGAATGGATCGACAAGACGATCGCGCGCACGGGGCTCGAGGGTGTTGCCGAAAAACGGGTGATGGAATCGGATCACGTGGCCAGCGGCCTGGTCAAGGCGGGCGCCGACTACGACATGATCGTCCTGGGAGCGTCGCGGGAAGGTGTTTTTTCCAGCGTGCTGGCCGGTGAGATCACCGAGAAGGTCGCCCGTCATTCCAGAAAGCCGGTCATGATCGTCAAGCGGTACGAAGGCGCGGTCAAATCGCTCGTGCGCAAGGTCATCGGCTAGGAGCCGCCTCGTGCGAAGCCCGAATACCCGTTGAACCCCGAAGGCCCTTTCCGTATCTTCACGGCATCATGCAGGTGCTCTATCTCATCAGACACGCCGAAACCGAATACAACCGCGAGGGGCGCGTACAGGGTCATACCGATTCGCCCCTGAGTGAGCTCGGACGCGAACAGGCGCTGCGCCTGCGCGGCCGCATCGCCGGCATCAAGCTCGCCGCCGCCGTGGCGAGCCCCGCGAAGCGCGCCGTCGACACGGCACACACAGCACTCGACGGTACGATGGAGCTGGAAACGTACGAGGGGTTGCGGGAGATGAACCTGGGTGTGTGGGAGGAACAGCTGGCTGCCGATATCCGCAAGGCGTACCCCGGAGAAATCAAAGTCTGGTTCGACCGGCCCAGCCGGGTGCGGATCGAGGGCGGGGAATCCATGCGGAGTTTCCGGCGCCGGGTGACCAGCGCGATGAACGAGATCCGCGACCGCCACGCCGAGGGGACTGTCGCCGTGTTCACGCACGGCGGTGTGATCCGTATCTATCTGACGGCGCTGCTGGGGATGAAACTCGACGACGTGTGGCGCTTCAAGGTCGACAACTGCTCGCTGACCCGTGTGCTCTTTCCCGGAAACAAGCCGCGCATCGACCTGCTCGGCGACGTCCACCACCTCGACGGCGCGCTGCGCAAAATCGCCCCCGGCACCCCGCGCCTCTTTCCCTGACCACCGCTGATTGACGCTTATATCCGGCCGCCCCACTGACGCGCGGCTCGCAGTCTCCGCAGCTCCCGCGCTCCGAACACGCGTAACCCGATGTAACCCGCGGCAAATCCCCCCACATGGGCGAACCACGCGACACCCGAGGTTTTTTCGATGCCGAGCGACGATAACCCCTGCAGCGCCTGGATAACGAACCAGAAGAGCAGCACGACCATCGCGGGCACCGTGATCAATTGAATGAAAAATATAATAAACACGAGGCAAACCACGCGCGCGCGTGGATAGGCGACGAGGTAGGCGCCGAGTATCCCCGACACGGCCCCGCTCGCCCCGACCACGGGAACGGTCGAACCCGGAGCCGTCAGTATGTGCGCCAGTGCGGCGACGAGACCACACGCTATATAAAAGAGGAGAAACTTCACCGGCCCCAACAGGTCTTCGATGTTGTTGCCGAAAATCCACAGGTAGAGCATGTTGCCGCCGATGTGCATGATGCCGCCGTGCATGAACATCGACGAGACCAGCGTCAGCCAGATTACGGGCGGGCCGGGCGTCTGGACAATCGGACTTCCCTGGTAGCGCCCGACCAGGTCGACGGCGTGTGTTATCTCGAACGGCACCGCCCCCCAGGCGGCGATGAAATACCCGAGCCGGTCGCCCAGAGACAACTCGTAGGCGAACACGGCCACGTTGATCGCGATCAGCGCGATGGTGACTACCGGCGTGCGGCTGGTGGGGTTGATGTCTTTGAGCGGGATGAACATGACGGGAGGCCT
>CBDVDJ010000411.1:0-3736 GCA_965372695.1 uncultured bacterium | reverse complement strand
GAAGCGCTCCTCGAACTGGCGCGGAATCCGATCCCCGGCATGCACCGCTACATGGTGAACGCCGGCTATCCGGAGACCCGCGAAGCCGTGGCGGGCTACCTCGAGAAGGAAACCACGCTGCCGTTCACGCCGGCCGATTATCTGCTCGCCGACGTGCGTTTCAAGCCGATGTTCTGGAATGTGCCGCCGTCACGCTGGCGCGAAGAACTCGTTCCGCTGTCCGAATACCTCGAAGCAATTGCTGCCGGGGACGACGACGACGAGGACGTGCCGGCGCGAGTGCCCTATCTCACCGCGGTTGCCGCCGACGGCACCGTGTGCCGGGTCGTTCCGACCCGCGAGATACTCACCGTCGTCGACCGCGCCGCCCAGTCGTGGCGCGGACTCCAGGAGATGGGCGGAATCGACAACTCGCACGCCATCGCCCTGATCGCCGCGCAAAAAGAGCGCCTCGCCGAAGAGCTCAAGCGCGAACTGGAAGCGATCGAGCAGAAGTATTCGTCCGAACTCGAACGCGACGTCGGCGCCCTGAGCCAGGAGATCATCCGCAGGATCGCCGGACAGTTGATCGCGCAGGGCCAGGCGGCTCCGGCATTCAACGCGTTTCCCGCCGCGCCGGCCCCCGCGGCGACTCCAGCTCCCGTGACGGAGGCGGCAGAAGCGGCCGCCCCCGCCGAAGCCCCGGAAGCGGAGGACGAAGACGAAGCCGTCACGTTCGATGACCCGTATATCGACACGCCGTTGTGCACGAGCTGTAACGACTGTATGAAGTTCAACAGCCTGGCGTTCCAGTACAACGAGAACAAGCAGGCGTACTTCGCCGACATGTCGACCGTCACCTACGAGCAGCTCGTCAAGGCGGCGGAGAAATGTCCCGTCCACATAATTCACCCGGGAAAACCAAAGAATCCCAACGAACCCAACCTCGACGACCTGGTGGCACGAGCGGCAAAGTTCAACTAGAGTAAAATGGAAAGTTTGACCGCCATTGGTTTCCTCCTGAGTCTGGTGAGCGCGCTGGCGGTGATCCTCGCGGTCGCGAATATCAAACTCAAGGTATTCGAGGACCCGCGCATCGACCAGGTCAACGACATGCTCCCCGGAAACAACTGCGGCGCCTGCGGCCTGCCCGGCTGCCGCGCGTTCGCCGAGAAAACCGTCTCGGGCGACATCAAGCCCAGCGAATGCCCCGTCGGCAGCGCCGACGCGGCCGCCGAGATCGCCGACCTGCTCGGCATCGACGTCGGCGAAGCGGTCAAGAAGGTCGCCCGCCTCTTGTGCGCCGGCGGCACCGACGTCGCCGTGCACATGACGGAGTACACGGGGCACCAGTCGTGCCGTTCCGAGTCGGCGGTGGGGGGCGGCGGCAAGGGTTGCCGTTACGGGTGCCTTGGTTTCGGCGACTGCAAAGACGTCTGCACGTTCGACGCCATCGTAATGGGTCCGACCGGGCTCCCCGTCGTCGACCCCGACCGGTGCACGTCGTGCGGTGACTGCGTGGATATCTGCCCCAAGGGTCTTTTCGTAATCTACCCGCTCGAGCAGCGCGTCGTCGTTCAGTGCAAGTCCGAACTGGAGGGCGACGAAATCCTCGAAGCGTGCAGGGTAGGATGCACCGCGTGCGGCAAGTGCGTCGCCGACGCACCCCAGGGGCTGTTGAAAATGAAAAAGAACCTCCCCGTTTTCAATGGAGAGTTGATGCACCTGCAGTCACCCAACCTGACCATGCGATGCCCGACGGGCGCCATCCGGTGGGTGGAGGGCCAGCAGTTCCGCGACGCGGCGCTGACGGCGGCCCGGAAGTCCGGTTAACAGGACCGTTCAACAAATTATATGGAGACGTGCCATGTGGATCGGCAGAAAAAAAAGCAAAAATGAAGAAGCCATCTATCCCGGCTACCCACACGCGCTCGACGGCCACGCCGCTACCTACTCCGTGGAGACGACGGTCAGCGACGCGGTGGTCGTTCAGTCCGCTCCCGACCTGGCTGAAATCACGGGTCCGTTGCGCAACCTGGCGCCCGCCGGTTACGACCCCGTCGCGGGCAAGCCGCCCGCCGTCCGCCACGTCGACGAAGCCCGCCCTCTGATCGCCCAGACGACCGGATACGCGGCGGCCGGGATGAGAACCGGCGCCATGGTGAGCGGTCTCGGCGGCGTACGCGACGCGCTCTACGCGGCGGCCGGCAAGCGGCTCACGTTTGTGCTCAACCTCACCTGCCGGGCGATTCGCCGGCAGGCGGGTTCGCTGCAGGGCGGCCACGAGGATTACTACGCGGCTGCGGGCTCGGGCGTATTCGAAATGTTTGCGCGAAACTCCCAGGAGGCGGCCGACTTTCCGCTGATCGCACACCGGGTCGCCGAGCTCGCGCTGACACCCGGCGTTTGCGCCCAGGACCTCTACCAGACCAGCCAGTCGGTGCAAAACCTTTACCTGCCCGAGCACGACCTCGTCGAGGCCTACCTCGGCCGGCCGGGCGACGTGATCGAGTCACCGACACCGGCGCAGGAGCTGTTGTTCGGGCTGAAACGGCGCCGGGTCCCGACGCTGATCAGCGCCGACCACCCCGTCGGCATCGGCGGCACCCAGGACAGCGACGCGTACTACAAAGCCGTCGTCGGCCAGCATCCGTTCTTTTCCGAACACCTGGTGTCGTTCCTCGAGGAGGCCTTCGAAGAATGGGGCCGGCTGACCGGCCGGCACTACTCGCGCGTCTCGGGGTACCGCGTCGACGATGCCGACTACCTGGTGCTCGCGCAGGGCGCCGTGCTGGAGGCTCTTGAATCGGTCGTCGATTACCTGCGCGACACGGCGCGCATGAAGGTGGGGCTGATCAACCTCAGCGTCTATCGCCCGTTCCCCGGCGCCCGGCTCACGCACCTGTTACAGGGCAAAAAGGCGGTCACGGTGCTCGAACGCACCGACCAGTCGCTCTCCGAGGATCTGCCGCTGGTCCGCGAGGTGCGGTCCGCCATCGACAAGTCATCGGAGAACGCCGCCGGCGACGGAAAACCGCTCTACGAGGAATACGCAACCTGGAGTCGTCCGTCCGATCGCCCCCACGTTTACGCCGGCATCTACGGCGTGGGGGGAGGCCTTCCTTCGTTTCGCGAGCTGACCGCCGTGTACCAGAACATGGCCGGCGCCGGCAAGGACAAGAAGGCGAAGACGCGATTCTACGTCGGCACCAATGTCGAGCGCCAGACCCGCCGCTTTCCACACCTGCAAACGCTGCAGCAACGGCTCCGGCGGGACTATCCCGGCCTCGACGAGATCACCCTGCCGGCGTCCGCCGATGCCGTCCCACAACCCGCCGGCGGCACGGGCGCGCTGGCGATACATTCGTTGTCCGTCCAGGGCGGAGTCTTTGCGGGCAACCTCTTTGCGCAGGCCATGGCCGACGCGTTCGAACGCGGCGTGCGGACGTTCCCGCTGGGGGGACTCGACCCCGGCCTCGAGTCGGCACGATTCACCCTGTCGTATTCCGAATCGGGACGGCCCTCCGGCGCGCGGCCCGAAATCGTCGACACCGTTCTGGCAACGAGTGAAAAGCTCCTGGAAACTGTTTCGTCGCGCTCGCCGCTGGCGAAGGGCGGCGTGATCGTCGTCGGTTCGAATCGCCCGCCGTCCGACCTCTGGAAATCCCTGTCGCGCCGCACGCGCCGCTGGACCCGCGAGGTGGAAGCGCGCGTGTACGTCGTCGACGCGGCGCGCATCGCCGCTGAAGCCGCGTCG
>CBDVDJ010000410.1:0-3738 GCA_965372695.1 uncultured bacterium | reverse complement strand
GCGGCGCTCCGCCAGTGCCGCCGGGCCAGGTCGTCCCGGCCGGTGTCGTACTCCGTCCAGTGGCCGTTACGATACACCGACAGTCCGCCGTGGCCGCCGCATGCCCACAGGTCCCCCCTGGCATCGACCACCATCGCCGCAATCGAATTTTCGACAAACTGTCCACGCCCGGTCACACGCCTCGATCGTTTGCCGTTGAACCAGTATATCCCGCGGCCGCCGACGAGGAGATATTGTCCGCCTTGTGGCGCCGCCTCGATCTGACGGATCTCGGCCCGGGGCAGACCGGCACCGGCGCGGAAGTTCACCCAGGCACTGTCGCGGTAGGCACAGAGGCCGGTCGACGTGGCGAAATAAAAAGTCGTATCGTTCTCCTGGACCATGCCGAAAACTTTGTCGTCGAGGAGCGAATCCGCCCTGGTGACGCTCCACGCAGTGTCGTAGCCGAGGACGCCGAGGCCGAGACCGTACGTGGAGAGGTACACGAGGCTGTCGAGTCCAAAGTCGATCTGACGGATCTGGTCGAGCGGCGCGCCGGCAAACCTTCCGGGTGAAGACGCGGTAAAAACGAGGGCGGTATCGCCGGTAAAAATAGAAAGCCCGCCGTCGGTGCCGACGTAGACACCGTCCTCACGGACCGCGATCGACCGAACCGAGTTCGAAGGCAGCGCGGACCCGATCGTGACGTGACCGACGACCTCGCTGGCACCCGTGTGATAGATAAACAATCCGCCCCCGGTACCTACCCAGAGCGAATCACCGACACGGCACAGGGCACGCACATCGCCGTAGTGACCGATATGAAACCAGCCGGGATCCGGAGAATCCGGTTTCGCGGCCGGCGGCGACTGGGCGAGCGATACCACTGCCAGCAGGAAAACAACTATGAATCGGTAGTGTCTCATAACAGATTGATTCCAGATATAGTAAGTGCCAGAGGCCTCGGCGGCAATATTTTCCTGTACGCTCGCCAGAACGGAGTTTACGCTCGCAGGCACCATGAATCTCGCAGTAATCGTCAATCCATACGCCGGCCGCGGGCGCGTCGAGCGCTTCATGGAGAGTTTCCTGCCCCGCGCGGAGGCCGCCGGGAGACATATCGAGTGTCTGTATACCGAAGGGCCGGGCCACGGTATCGAGCTTGCCCGCTCCATCCGGTCCACCGCCGACGCCGTTTGCGTCATCGGGGGTGACGGGACCGTCCACGAAGTCGCCAACGGACTGCTCCCCGACCCCATCCCCATGGTCGTGCTGCCGTGCGGATCGGGCGACGATTTCGCCCGACTCGTCGGCTGTCCTCTCACGCCCGCAGAGTTGTTCGCCGTGCTCGACGAGGGCAAAGGCGTCAAACTGGACGTGATCGACTGCGGCGAACGTTTCTGCATCAACACGTGCGGACTCGGTTTCGAGGCCCAGGTAACCCGGAACAGCCGGTCGATACGATGGCTCAAGGGGCTGCCCCTCTACCTGCTGGCGGCCGGCAAGGCGCTGACCCAGCTCCACTGCCCCCACCTGACCATCCGTCTCGATGACGGATCGGTCATTGAAGGCGATCGGCTTCTCGTCAGCATCGGCAACGGCGTGAGCGCGGGCGGGGGGTTTTATCTGACGCCCGATGCCGTGCCGGACGACGGGCTGATGGATCTGTGCGTGGTGGAGAAAATGGGCCGCGGCCGGATACTGCGTTTACTGCCGCTGTCTCTCAAAGGCGCACACACGGGGTGCCCGGAGGTAGACATGCGCCGCACGCGCAAGCTGACAATCGAGGCCCGGGGGCCCCTCCACGTCCATATAGACGGCGAGTACCTCGGCGACGACCGGCGATCGATGACATTCAGCGTCATCGATCGGATACTGCCAGTTCTCTGCAAGTCCGATGTTCCGGGCCGCTTCAAACAGCCGGTGCAGCAACTTCTTTGACCGGATAACAGGGAGAGAGAAAGTCAGTTAGAGAAGCCGGCGGCTCCGGAGGCGCCTCGCGCGCGGGGGTGCGCGTCGCCAGCGGTGTTGTCGGTCTTACCCAGGCGATATCCGACCCAGCCCGTGGCCCCGACGGATGCCCCCGTAAAGCACTGCTTCGTATCCACGCCCGCAATTGCCGACCCGGCGTCGGGCCCGAGGAACAACTCCAGCACGTCGGCGTGGTCCATTACTATGTCGATTCCGGAGCGCGTTATGTAACCGCACATGTCGCCCGCGCGAAGAGCTTCGAGTGCGCGGCCATTCACCTTGCCATCGAGGTTGACCACGCGGCGATTCGAAAAGTATCCGATCGCGCCACCCTGGAAGACGCCAATCGTCTCGTCCTCCAGCGTGTTCTCTTCCACCCAGCGGGCGATGTCATAAAAATGATAGACCGGAGTCGAGCGATAGGCGTTCGTCATTCCCATGTAGACCAATCCGACCGCGTACAACGCAAACACGCCCGTCACCGCCACGCGCAGCAGCGGCCTCCGGAGAACGACCCACGCCACAACGTCCTGCAGTACACACGCGGCAAATACCGACGCGATAAAATACACCGGGTAAAAATAGCGCGTAAAAAAGAAAACACCGAACACCCACGTCGAGTACGCCGCCATCAGGAGAACGGCGAACAACAGGAGAAACGATATTTCCCGCCGGTCGTGCCTGCCATCGGCTCTCCCCCTGCGCATGACCCAGAAGGAGAAAGCGGCGAGTGCCGCCAGGCTGATGGTATTGATCGCGTATAATACCCAGCCCGTCAGAGCCGAACCGTCTCCCAATTTTTCCACTGCTCGATAAAAAACGTGAACCGGAGGTGAGAGTTTGAGAACAGAGAACGAGTGAACGACGTGCGCCCACACGAATGACGGACCGACGCCCTGGTCCACCATGTCCGCCGGACCCAGATTGAAAAACGGAGCATAGGCAATCGAGAGGAAACGGGTGGCGGCTCCGCTTTCCGGGAGCAGACTTCCCACCGCCACCAGCCCGTAGATCCCCCACGGCAGGCAGACGGCAATCACTGTGGCCGCCGCGATACCCAACCCTTTCAACGCACCGCGCGCCTCTCCGATTCTCGCCCGGCGCCGGACGAGGAGCAGGTAGTCCAGCGTCATCGCCAGCACGAGGAGAAACTCGTCGACCCGGGCCAGAACGGCCAGACCGAGCAGCACGCCCATCTTTACAAACTGCCCCGCACTCGCGTGAGGGTTGGCACGAATTCGTTCGAGGTAGTAATAAACGCTCCACGCGAAGAGGAGCATCGCGAGCGCTGTTTCCAGACCGTTGGCTGACTGGCGGACCACGACCGGCGAAAACACCCACACCAGCGAGGCCACCAGGGCAACGGCGTCACTCGTATATCGCCTCGCGATCAGAAACAGCAACAGCGCCGTCACCGCCGTCATCAGAGCCAGAAGAGTCAGAGCGAAGTAGATCGGAGTGATCTGATCGGTGCCCGCCAGCCAGTACGCCGGCACGAGCATGAATACGTAGAGTGGTTGAAAGCCGTTGGTGGGGATTTCGCCGTCGAAAGTCGGACCATTCCCCGCGGCGATGTTGCGGGCGATCTGGAACGCGTAGAAACTATCGTCGTAGAGATACCCGTTCCTCGCGAGCGTCGGGATGTCCTGCCACGAAACGGACAGGTGCAACACGAGCGCCGCCAAGACGAGCAGAAGGGCCAGCGCGACAGTGGATCGTTTCAAAACTACAGGTGGACCTTTAACAGTTCGCTTCGAGCTGTTCCTTATCGTTACAAGTTGTTGATTT
>CBDVDJ010000409.1:0-3745 GCA_965372695.1 uncultured bacterium | reverse complement strand
TGGGCGCCATCGGCGGCATGATCTATTCCGGCATCATCGGACTGTTCGTTGGCGCGGTCGTTCTTGCCCTCGGCTACGAGCTGTTTAAAGCGTGGCTGCAGGAAGGACAGCAACCGGCGGAGCAATAGAGAGCATCAGCATGGCTCCGTCCCATAGTCGAGAACCGCGATCCCACGGGTCATGAGGGTCAAATTTGTGACTCCGGCAGGAGGCCGCTGAGAAACAGCTTGAACGCGTCCCATGTCCCCACGCCGGGTTCGCTGGTATGGCGTATCGTCTCGCCGTCAACGTGCTCCAACCACTCGATGCTCCACGTGTAAACCGTAAACTCACCCTTGCTTTCTTCGGGCGACCTTACCAGTTTCAGCTCGTAGAGATGTTCCAACGCCTCGGTGTCGAGCACGGACGCCATGTCCCTGGCCATCTCCGGCGAGTGAAACAGGATGCCCATTTCCGTATTGATGTCGATGGAGCGCGGATCGAGATTGAGGGAGCCGATGAATACGATGTCCCGATCGAAAATGAACGCCTTGGTGTGCAGACTCGCGTCGGAATCGTAAGCTACGCTGCCCACCCTGCGATCTATCCTCGAGTCCGGATTCAACTCGAAGATCTTCACACCACCCGCGAGAAGCGCTTCTCGATACCGGGAGTAGCCCGCGTGCACGGGATTCGAGTCCGTGGACAGGTAAGAATTCGTAATTATATCGATCTCGAACCCCTTTTTCTCGATCGCCTCGGCGAGTGCCTCAACACTCCCATCCCCGGGCACGTAATAGGGTGAGATGAGGATCATTTCGCGCTCAACGTTCTCTAAGTACGGTCTCATGAGATCGCCCATGGACGCGTATTCTTCCGGCGCCAACCCCAGACCCTTACCCGGGTCATCGTAGATGACCTCCGCCGTGCCGACGTACGCCGGGTACTGATCTCCCCTCAGGGCGTCGGCAATACTGGCGGCTCTAATATCATTGGCGTATGCAGAATCCCTGTGTGAGTCAACGTACGCCGTCAATCTGGTTCGTACGTTTTCCAAATCCGTTGCTGTCGCAGTGTTGTGCTTAAATGCGTAAATCGGCACGGCAGTTTCGTGATTCCAGTAGACATCGAACATATTCGACACCTTGTTGACCGTCGGCCCGGTGACCAGGGCGTCCATATCGTAGAAATTCTTGTGCTCTTCGGCGTCGAAATACTCGTCACCTATATTCCTGCCTCCCACGACCGTGTACTGATTGTCCGCCGTAAATGATTTATTGTGCATGCGCCGGTTAATTCGCGCCGTGTCGGTTAAAAAATCGATGTACTTGAATCCCCTGGTCACAAAAGGATTGAAAAGACGTATGGAAATATTCGGGTGTGTGTCGAGGGCGTAGAACTCCGGATCCAGCGCCTGATTGTCGAGATCGTCCAGCAACATTCTTACCCGCACGCCCCGATCCGCCGCATCCAGCACCAGCTTCAACAGGATCTGACCGGTCAGATCCTTGTGCCAGAGAAAATATTGTATATCCAGGGAGCGCTCTGCCTTTATGGCGAGAGCCGCGCGAATATAAAACGCATCGACGCCGTCAATCACTGGAATGAAGCGCGATTCATCCGGCCGTTCCTGGCGCACGGTGATGGATCGTAATCCCAGCGCCGTATCGTCGGTATCGGTGATCGCGGTGCTCTTTTCGGCCGCGTAGTCCTTCGGCAACTGCGCACAGGAACTCACCAGAAGCACGACTCCGGCCAGCAAAACAATTTTCAGGCTTCTCACTACGTGCCTCACCTATCTAGTTACTGACAACCGATTTCTCGGACGCTAACTCGAGGGTTACCTGGATCGCCCTATGATCCGATGATTCATAGGGCAAGACCTTGGCAGAATGATGCGTGAATCCGCGATAGTACACTCGGTCCAGCGGAAGTTTCTCGTCGATTCCAAACAACCCGTTCAAGAACGGTGATCCCTTGTCAGCGGTTCTGCGACCCGATGGGAACTGGGTCACCTCGGTCAACTATAATCCATCGGCGACCGCCTGAACCAGTTTCAATCTCTTTTGACTCCAGGCGTTAAAATCACCTAGCAGGATAATTGGCCCGGAGTGCTCTTTCATGACGGCCTCGAGATCGTCCAGTTGCGATCCAATCCCGGAGGTACCCCATCGTTCAAAAGCCAGGAGGTGAACGTTGACCGCCAACAAGCGCTGACCGTTTACTAAAGGATACTCGGTCACCAAAGACAGCTTCGGGGCGGTGATAAAAAACTCCTTGTGCTTGCTGGGCATCGGCTGGATCCGAACGGGAGGTACGTGGGACAAGGTCAGTAGTCCGACGGTTTCGCCGTTCTGCCAGGGATAGCTCCAACTGCTGGCGAAATATCCTCCGATCAGTTTAGTTTGCAGAAGGTCGGCGCGCGCCTCCTGCAGGAATACGAAATCAGGTTTGTCCGTGATAACCAGCCGTGCCAAATCGGATTTGAACCGAGGGTCCCCGCCTTTCTCCGCGTTCCAACTGACGATTGATATGCTCTCCGGGACCGTTCGGTCCGACTCATAAAATTCCGAGACCTTGATGACATCCCGTGCCTGACAGGAAGCGGTCAGAACGATGACAATAAGCGCGGCCACGCGGGACGACACTAACCCCACGACCGCTAATCCTTGTCCGGCTCGGCTTTGTACACGACGGAACCTTCAGGCGGGAAATGCAGGCTGCCGGCGAGGGCCGCCCGTTGCTCTTCGGACATGTCGGGAAACGGCAACTCGCCGGCCGCGGCCCAATCCCTGACTTGCTGCTCGGCCGCGCGACGGCGTTCCTCGTCGAGGCCGGTGTCCTTTGTGAAATAGGTTGTACTCGACGGAAGCGCCAACCGGGTTCCAGACTCTTCGATGATGGCGATTATGCGCAGAAAGACGTCCTCGCGGATGGCGTGCAGCTCCGCCCATACACCAGTGTCCGAGTAGCACAGGACCTCCACGGTCAAGGCATCGTCACCGAAGCCGATGAGCCGCACGCGGGGCGACAGAATCTTCGGATGCGCGAATAACATCTCTCTGAGTTTCGCCAGAATATACGAGAGCTGCGCGGGGCTCGTATCGTAACGCAGCCGCAACCTCTGGCGGATCCAGAGGTAACGGTTATCGGCGTAATTGTCGAGCTGGTGCTCGGCGAACTTCGAGTTGGGAATGGAAAGAAGATTGCCACCCCACCTTCGAATGCGGGTAGAACGCAGACCGATGTGCTCGACGGTGCCCAGAACGTCTTCGAACTGGCAGAACTGGCCGATCCTCACCGGCTTGTCCATATACAGCGTAACGCCCGCGATGAGATTCTCCAGGGTCGGCCGCGCGGCCAGGGCGAATGCCACACCGCCCATGCCGAAACTTGCAAGCACCGCAGCCAGCGGCACCCCGAGCTCGCTCGCACCCTTTGCCATAAGAAACAATGCGCACAACCACGCAACGGTGCGGCACCCGACTGAAACCAGGACGGCGTCGATGTTGCCTTTCTGGAATTTGGGCAATGCGACAATCGAAGCGGCGACCGCGGCGCCCAAATTGACAATCGCCAGAGCGACGATGAGGTAGTATATGGTCACGATGGTGTTGTCGACGGCAACGTAGGCGGGGCCGGTGACGATCAGCTGATGCTCATAGAATCGACGAAAGGCGCCGGTCACCGGCACCAGTGCTACCGCCAGCGCGAAGCGCCGCCAGTAGCGGCGCTTGCCGTCCTTCGGACGGCTGAAGCGATGTGC
>CBDVDJ010000408.1:0-3746 GCA_965372695.1 uncultured bacterium | reverse complement strand
CCGATACCGTATTGGATCGACGGTGCGGACATTGTGGCCGCACCTGATCGCGTTTGCCGTGTACAGCGCCGCGCGGCTGTGGTGGAAGGGCATGCCCACCGCCGGTATATCGGAGTTTGCGTACGGCGACAACATCATATTCAACCTGTCCGCATACCTGTCGGCGGTCTATCACTTCTGGCCCGACGTATCCGACCTGATCCCGTACCAGCCCAGGACGGTGGCACCGTCGCACTTCCTCCTCCTCGCGCTGATCGTCTACAACGTGGGGCGCCTGCGCGCGCGGGAAGTCGTCTTCGCCATCGCGTTTATAATCCTGACGCTACTGCCCGCGCTGCCACTGCGGTCGCATTACTTTTTCTATCACACCTACGTTCCCGCGTTCGGCGCCGTGTATCTCCTCGCCCTCGCCCTCGGCGACGTCTTCGGGGCACTCGAGCGCAGCCGCGACGGCCGCGGGCGCCTGTCGCTGGCCGCCGCACTCGCCGTGCTGTTGGTTTTCGGCGCCGTATCGACGTGGAAGGTCCGGGACAACGCGAACCGGGCGGCCGACACGGCGACGCGTGACAACGCCAGCTTTGTGCTGCGGCGGGCTTTGATCGCGCAGAATGTATTCGAAAGCCTCGATGCCAGGAACCTCGACATGACCGGCGTCGAGAACATCGAGATGCTCTACGGCTGGCCCGGCCGCAGGCTGTTCGGCGGCACGACCAACGACATGTACTGGGGGCTCGCGCAGGGCTTTGCGATCCGGTTGTTCTTCGCCGACGCCGGCACCCCCGTCGAGAGTGTCACGATGCCGACGGCGTGGGATCCCGATTCACACGAGAAGAAGCCCGGCACCCTCGTACTGTTTTATGACCCCGCGGGGAACTGTTACACGTACAATCAAATCATGCGTAACCGCCGATAACCCCATGGAGAGAATACGATGAGAATCGTTTTGATAACGCTGGTAGTCCTTGCCGTCGCCCTCCCCTGCACGGCGGAGCCCGTCGTCACCACTGTGGACTTCCTCGATGCTGACGGATCCGGCATCAATGCCGCCGGTCCCGTGCTCGTCGAGCTCGACGCGGTGCGCAACCGCCTCGTCGTCGCCAATACCCTTACCTCCTCGCTGTCGGTGATCGACTGCGGCACGGGAGCGGTGACCAACATTCCGCTGGGCGGGCGTGCTTTCCAGCACCTCAAGGCCGAGGCGATGACGATCAATCGCGCCACGGGCGGCGTGTGCCTCATCGGGGACCATCGCATATTCATCGTCGACGTGGACGCCGGAATGGCGAGGACGATCAGGACCGACGTCCAGTTCGAATCGATCGCCGTCGACGAAGAAACAGGCAACGTCTTCGTCGCCGGGCGCGAGAGCAAGGCACTCGGGTTCATCAAGGCCGGGTCGAACAAGCTCAGGACAAAAGACTGGCTCGAGACCCGCGAGGACCTCATCAACCTCAACGCGACTCCCCCGCCGCCGCTACGCAAGGTGATCGCCGACAACGCGCTCGGCCGCATCATCGCCATCGACGGCACCCAGCCGGCACTTTATCTTTTCGACGCGGCGAACGGAAAGCTCCTCGGCGAACGCCCCCTCCCGCTCGAAGCCGGCGGACGCTGGCATCTCGCCGGCTATAACGAACAAATCCACTCGCTCTATATCGTCGTCGAGCTCGACACCCGCCACGTCGTCCAGGCGGCGAGAATCGACATCAACGGCGGCAAAGACGTCGTCGTCGACCTGCCCCGTTACCGCGAGGGGGTCGGCATCGTCTATAATCCCGCGCGTGAAGAAGTTTACATTCCCTATGACAACCACGCTTCCGTCCACGTCGCGTCTTTCGGCGGCGGCGGGTCGCTCGCCGAGATCCCTGTGCCCGCCTACGGCAATGACGTCGCCGCCGTCGACGAGGCCAACAACATCCTCTACGTCGGCAGCTGGGCGTTCGGCGAGGTCGACGTCATCGACCTCAAGTCGCGGTCGCTCGTCAAGCGGATGACCGGACTCGGCATCATCCCTCATATGTTCACCAGCGCTTTCAATCCCAACAACGGGTTGCTGTATTTTCCCAAAGGAGCGTCGGCCGTCAACGGTACCTTCGGCGCCGCCATTACCGCGCTCGACCCCGCGACCGGCGAGACGTCGAAGATCTACACCGGCTGGGCCCCCGTCGACCTGATCGACGTCCCATCGCGAGGGAGCGTCTTCGTCTTCAATTCTGAGGACCAGTTCGCCGAGGTACTGCCCGACGGCAGTTACGACCTCCACCATCTTCCGTATGACTATCCCGTTTCGGCCGCACACAACGCCGACGGAGACGTATACCTGTCCTACGGCCCCCACCAGTCGTACTGGCCCAACGTCTACATATGGGACGCGAAGAACGGCGTGCTCACCATCGACGCCGGTGACCTCGGTTACTACGACCGGAGGATCCCCCGTCAGGCGCACCGCATGGCACTCGACGACAACGGCGTTCTGTACTTCACTCAGAACAACTGGGGCAAGGAAGAGCAGTTCGTCGGCACGTTGAGCGACCCCGTGCGTGTGTTCGAAGCCGGGCAACGGCTGCACCTCGTCGACGAAGTCCAGCGCGAGACCACGCAGCGGATCCTCGAGTACGACGCCGGGGCCAATCGTCTCTACCTCGTCCGCATCGGCGAACACGACGATTCACTCAGCGTGCTCCAGGTAATCGACCCCGTCGAAAAGAAAGTCGTCCAGCGAATCGAGCTCGGTCTGACTGCCACCGACCTCGTATACGACGACAACGCGATATACGTGTCCAACTTCGACTCCGACAATGTGTCCGTCATTACCAAGCGTGACTTCACGACCGCTACCATTGAAACCGGCGAGCATCCCCTGCGGCTCTGCCGCGCCGGCGGTGACGTGTACGTCCTCAATCATACAGGGAATACCCTCCAGTCGATCGGCCCCGAACTCAAGACCCACAAACTGCCGAAGAAGGGACTCCCCGACAACGCGTTCCAATGGAACGACAACATCGTCGTCACGTCGCGCACACCCGATCGCCTGTACGTCTTCCGGTTCGACACCGAAAAGCGGAAGTTCAAGACCATCCACGAAGCAAAGTATCCCTACGGCGATATCGGCTACGACACCCGTAACGTGTCATTCTACGTCCGCGGCCAGTACGGCGACGCCGTCTTCGAAACCACCCGCGCCACCACCGACGCCGGCGGCCGGCTCTACATCACCGATTTCCTTGCCGGGAAGCTATATATAATAGAGTCGGAGTAGAATCAAGCGATGTGGGCGGGCGCTGCTGCAGCGGCGCACAAATGTAGATCGAGGCCGTAACTCCATGGCGCGCCGCAGCAGAGCGCAAGTCTCCTCGCTATATAATTGTGGGAAATATCCCCCTTCACTGTGAAGGGAAATTTGACCCAATTTGCCATTGTTTCTCGAGCTGGTTCCCGGGCGTCCAGTATAATAATCCAGCTGTCTGATTATGCGCCCCCTGGCGGCCCGAATTCCCGAATATTTTCTCCACTTTGGTACTTGACCCGGGCTGAAACCATTGCTATTCTTAAAACATACCGACTGGTAGGTATGTCGTCACAAAGCGGGAGCCGGAAGCCGAATGAGTATCTTGACCAAATCCGAAGCCACTATCGCCAGCATCCTCTCTGCGGCTGCATCTCTGTTTACGGCAAGGAATTACGCCGACGTGACGATGGACCAGATCGCCGAGGCGTGCGGCGTGACCAAGGGCGCCCTCTACCAC
>CBDVDJ010000407.1:0-3753 GCA_965372695.1 uncultured bacterium | reverse complement strand
GTCGAGAACGTCGTCCCCGAACAGTTCCAGCGACAGTCGCACCGTCTCGAACCGGCCGGGCGGCGGATCCAGCCCGGCCACCTTGACCCAGTCCTTCGCCGTCGTCAGTATCACGCCGGCGCCGCGCCCCAGCGCCGCGCCGACGATCCACTCGATGTCGCGGTGACGGTAACGAAAATGGTCCGGGTATCGAAACGCGACGACGACGTTCGCCCCGGCGCCGGCGACCTGGCGCTCGAAAACCTCCGGGCGACCGATCCCCGACAATACGGCCACCGCCCTCTTCCCCGCTTCCGTCCCGAACTCGATCCGCCGGCGAAAACCAAATAACGGCTTGTCCACTCCCGCTTTGTCGGCGATCTCACGGCGGACACGCTCCAGGTCGTCGGCGCACTCGATGCCCCCGGCTCCCACCACGTCGGCCCGTTCCAGAGCCTCGGGCGGTTCGCGCAGCGTCCCCGCCGGCAGCAACCAGCCGCTGCCAAACGGGTGGGCGCCATCGACGACAACAACGTCTACGTCCCTCCACACCCCCCACGACTGGAACGCATCGTCCATTACCGCGTGCGTCGGCTCGAACAAGCGATCCGCGGCCTGGAGGGCGGCGCCTTTGTCCCGGCAGAACAGCAGCGGCACGCCGGGCAGGCGTTCGGCCACCACGGCCCCCTCGTCACCAACGAGCCCGGCGAGATCCGGGTGGTCTCTGTGAACGAACCGGACTCCGCGGTCGGGCGGCGCTGAAAACCGTTCGCCCGAATCCGGCCCGACCACCGTCACCACACCGAGCCGTTCCGCCTCGCCTCCGTATCCACGGCTCACATAAACGGGACTTCCGCCCCCGGCCAGGACACGGGACACCAGTTCCATCGCCAGCGGAGTCTTGCCACTACCCCCGACCTCCAGATTGCCCACCGATACGACTTTCATCGCCGTCGGCTGCTCCGACGCAACGGCGGTGCGCGATCCTCTCACGGCGCCGGAGACGCCGTAGTAAGCCCAGCTGGCGGGCACCAGGACCGGCATCAGGTACCGCCGGTACCGTTCCCTGCCATCACGCCCCACAACGCCGCGCGGGTATACGATCTCCCACGCGGGGTCAGCCATGATATTCCTCATCGATTTCACGGGTGACGGCGTTGAGTATGTTCTCCACTTCCAGGCGCTTCTCCTCGATGGTGTCGCCGTCCGCGTCGCGCGGCACTATCACCGGCTCTCCGTACGCCACCGTCACATTCGTAAACGGATACGGCAACTCGAACGCATCCCACGAGGTGAACGTCTTGTGGCCCTGGGAACCGCTGGTGACGGGCAGGATCGCCGCCCCCGTCATCTTGGCGACCTGGACCAGTCCGGGCTTGACGACGTATCGCGGCCCACGCGGACCGTCGGCGGCGAGACCCAGATCGAATCCCTGCTTGTGCATTTCGACCAGGTCGAAGATGGCGCGCACACCGCCGCGGGTACTCGATCCGCGTACGTGCCCGAAACCCAGACGGCGGATTGTCTGCCCCAGCCGTTCCCCGTCGCGATGACGGCTGGCCAGGACCTGAATCGAGCGATTGCGCAGCGTGTAGGTGGGCGGCAGGAGACGTCCGTGCCAGAAGGCGTAGATAACGTTGGGATTGTGCTCGCGCGCCCGGGCCTCGAACAATTCACCCCGTTCGCGAATCCGCCACGTGATTCCAAAGCAGCGGATGACCGATGCACCGACCGCCGCGAGAGCCCCCATCTCAATCCGGGACAGTACGCTCATCCGGCCTCCAGCAGTCGGGCGGCGACGTCGGCGACTCGCTCGCACCCACCGCCACCCGAAAGAAGCCGTCGCAGATCCTTGAACCGTTCGACCATGGCGTCACCAGGGCCGCCGTCCTCCAGGAGTTCGAGCATCGCCGGTGCGATTTTGCCGGCGTTGGCGTCGGCCTGCAGGAATTCCGGGCAGACCTTTTCGCCGAGCACGACGTTGGCCAGGCCGATGTACGGGATCTTGACGAGGCGGCGGCCAAGAAAAAAATTCAGTGCCGACGCCCTGTAAACAATCGTGAGGGGCGTTTCCATCAGGGCGGCCTGAAGGGTGGCGGTTCCCGAAGCGACCGCCAGCACGCGCGAACGCCGCATGACCGCCACGGCATCGTCGTCGAGTTCGACCTCGACCCCGGCATCCGAAATAATGCGATGGTAAATTGCCTCGGGCACGGCGGGACTGCGGCCGACGGTGAAACGCAGCCCCGGATCCGCCGCCAGCATCCGCTTCTGGGATTCGAGAAGCGGCGGCAGAATACGCCGGACCTCCTGGACGCGGCTGCCCGGCAGCAGGCCGACCCCGGCCCGCTCTCGTGCCGGCAGCGGATCGGGCAACTCGTGGTCGACAACGAACGGGTGACCGACGAACTCGGCGTCGACGCCGTGTTCTCGATACAGCGGTTCTTCAAAGGGCAGGATCAGCTCCATCCGGTCGACCGTGCGCGCGATCTTGTCGAGCCGGCCAGTACCCCACGCCCAGACCTGCGGTCCGATGTAGTAGAGCACAGGCACGCCGCGGCGGTGCGCGTGCGCAGCGAGTCTCAGGTTGAGTCCGGGGTAGTCCACGGGGATGAACAGGTCGACCCCGCCGTCGATGGAGCGCTTCAACGCCCGTTCGAGACGATAGAAATGCGGGATATTGGCGAGGACCCCGGTGATACCGAGCACCGCGTAATCGCGATAGTGGAAGAGGAGCTCGGCCCCGGCGTCCCTGCATTCGTCACCCGCAAACGCGAGGATGCGCGCATCGGGAATCCGTTCCCGGAGACGGCGTACCAGTTGGGCGGCGTGAATGTCACCGCTCATCTCACCGGATGAGATCAAAATGGTGGGCGTGGAGCGCATGTCGCGACTTCTTCACGCGACGGGCGCGTCTCTCTGAATGCGCTTGATGATTTTGTCGGCCAGCCTGACCGCGCTCAAACCGTCGTCACCCGTGACCGGCGGCGCGGTACGGTTAAGAACGCTGTCACGAAACGCCGAGAGTTCTTTAGAGAGCGGCTCGACTCCGTCCGCCCCGAAGGTCTCGAACTCGATGAAGTCGCCGAGCTGGAGCTCGTCGTAACCGTCCGACTTCGCCCGCAAACGGGCAATCCGTTCGTCGAAGTCAGCCGCCTTACGGTATTCCGTCGCGCGACCGGCCTGGAGATCGATGGAAAGATATCTGTTGGGCGAAAACAAGCGGATCTTTCGCATGGGTTCGACCGAGACCCGGCTCGCCGTCACGTTGGCAACGCAACCACTGCGGTACTCGAGCCGTGCATTGACGATATCGGGGGCCGGCGTGAGGACACCCGCTCCCTTGGCGCGAATCTCTATGGGTTCCTCGCCGATGATGTGATTGAGCAGGTCGAGATCGTGGATCATCAGGTCCCCCACCACCGACACGTCGGTGCCCCGCACCGAGAACGGGGCCAGGCGATGAATCTCGATAAAACTCGGATTCGTGATCCGTTCACGGACCCTCTCCAGGGCTCCGTTGAACCTCTCGCTGTGCCCGACCTGCACGAGAAGCCCGCGATCGCGCGCACGCGCTACGACTGCCTCCGCTTCGGCGAGCTCTCCCGCCAGCGGTTTTTCCACGAAGATATCTTTGCCCTTGTCGAGCGCCATCAGTGCGTATCGGGCGTGGTCCGAGGTCGGCACCACCAGATCGACGGCGTCGACATCCGCCATCAGTGCTTCGCGGTCCTCGTAAGCCTTGGCGCCGAACTCATCCGCCGCCGACCGGGC
>CBDVDJ010000406.1:0-3761 GCA_965372695.1 uncultured bacterium | reverse complement strand
GGGCGCCGCCGGGGAACTGCGGAGGCGGGGGGCGCGAGTTCCGAGGCTGCACGTGTTCGGTATCGTCGGAGACGCCGACGTTGAACGCGTTCGGACGGCGGGCTTCGATGACCGGATCGTTTTTCAGGGCACCGTACCCTACGCACGCAGCATTTCGTTGATGAGGGGGGCTCGCTCGCTTCTCTTGTTGTTGCCCGACCTGCCCCGCTGGGCCACCTGCGTACCGAGCAAGCTTTACGCATACCTGTTCGCCGGCCCGCCGATTCTGGCGATCGCGCCGGCGGGTGACGCTGCGAGGATCGTTACAGAGACAGGGCGGGGGACCGCAGTATCTCCGGACGACCCCGGCGCGGTGGCGGATGTCATCGACCGCTTCGTTGCCGGGCTGGATCGGGGCGAATCCGGCAACCCGGCCGAAACCGAACGGCTCGATCCATACCGCATGGAGACGATTGCCCGCCGGATCGACGGGATACTCCGGGGTGGTGGACAACGGCGATGACCAAGAACCGTCTGATAATTGCCGGGATCATACTCCTGACCACCGTGCTGGCCGTCGTGTTCTCCCTCCTGCTGACGCAGTCGGAGATGTTCGCTCTGGCCGCGTACAGCGTCGTGCTCGGGCTGACAATGATCTTCATCGAGCCCTACATCGGCCTGCTCAACTACCTGGTCTTTCTGTATCTGAGGCCGCAGGAGTTCATACCGGGATTCGTCGGCATGCCGGTCATGCTCATGATCGGCGGTGCGACGGCGGGACTGACGCTGGTGCACATGGCCGTGCGCCGCAGCTCGCTGGGGTTGCGGCACATGCCCCAGCACTATTTCGTCCTCCTTTTTTTTGCTTCCGTCGCGCTCTCGCACCTGTCGCACGGCAACTTGAACGGCGCCGTGAATGCGGTCAACTACCTGCTGCCGGTTATCATCCTCTACTTTCTCGTTGCCGCGCTGGTGGACAGTGAGAAGAAGGTGAGGGCGACCCTTTTTCTGCTGTTGGTAATGACGCTCTTTCTGGCGGGACAGGGAATCTACCAGTACATCACCGGGGTCGGTATCGCCGGCCAGGAACTCTTCCAGAACCGCATCGTCTCGATCGGGATTTTCAGCGATCCCAACGATCTGTCGCTGGCAATGCTGCTGATTCTGCCTTTTCCCGTTCTGCTGTTCTTCGACGCGAGCAACGTTCTGTCGAAATTCGCATATGCGTTCTGTGCCCTGGCACTGGCGGTGACGGTGTTTCTTACCGAATCGCGCGGTGGTATTCTCAGTCTCGGTTTCCTGATGCTCATCGTGGTGGCGATGCGCTATGGTATCTGGAGGGGGATTATCATGGGCGCGGTGATGGCCGTAATCATCACCGCGCTGGGACCGTCGCGGATGGGCGAGATATCGACCGGGGAGGCCTCGGCGCACGCGCGCGTCGCGTCCTGGACGGTGGCGTTCGACCTTTTTCAATGGAATCCGGTGTTCGGGGTCGGACAGGGCATGTTCACGTCGTACCACCCCAAAACAGCACACAATTCGGTGCTCCTCGCGTTGGCGGAACTCGGTTTCGTCGGGCTGTTCGCATGGATGGCGCTGTTCTACAGTTCGATAAAGAACCTCCACGACGTCAAGCTCGAAGCGATGGATGCGGGCAACCGGCGGCTGGCGCTCTACGCCGACTCGGTCAAGCTCGGGTTGGTCGCCTTTTTCACCGGTTCGATGTTTCTGTCGCGAACGTACAGCCCGCTACTCTTCATCCTGTTCGGCCTGGCGGGAGTCATCACCACCGTGTTTCTGCGCCATAGCGGCGAGAAATACGCGTTGTTCGACAAGAAAGACTGGAGAAACGGTCTCATGTTCACGATCGGCACCCTGTTCGTGTTGAAAGCATTCCTCCTCTGGGCCTGGTAAACGATGTTGTACGCCGTATTGGCCGTTTTCGTTTTATTCGTCGTCGCGGCGGCTCTCGCCGCGGGCCGAGTGGCCCGAAAGAAAAACATCCCCGTCCTCGTAGCCGGTAATATCAAGCGCCGGCCTCCGGACTTCCGGGGGACCCGTCATGTATTCTTCTGTTTCGTCGACCACTACGAGCCCCTGTGGCACGGCGCCGACAAAAAGACGGGGATCGAACGGGTCACTGCGTGGCACAAGGGATATCCCGCGCTCGTCGATCGATACCGGGACAACGGTGGTTGTGTGCCGCAGCACGTGTTCTTTTACCCGCAGGAGGAGTACGTACCGGAGTGTATCGACATGATCGCCGACCTCGCGCGCCGCGGTTACGGTGACGTCGACATTCATCTTCACCACGACAACGACACGGCGGAGGGACTTCGGGAAAAGATCGAATGGTTCCGGGACAAGCTCCACAACGACCACGGACTGTTGCGCGTGGATCCCGACACGGGGCACGTGGCGTACGGGTTCATCCACGGTAACTGGGCGCTCGACGACTCGGATCCCGGGGGACGCCACTGCGGAGTTCGCGACGAGATCTCGATCCTGCAGGATACAGGTTGTTACGCCGACTTCACGTATCCGTCGGCGCCGCACCCGACGCAGCCCCCCGTGATCAACCGGATCTACTATGCGACCGGACAGCCCGGGCGCACTGCGGCGCATCACCGGGGAGTCGACGCCCGTTTCGGAACGCAGACGCAGGGCGGTCTGCTCCTGATCAACGGCCCTCTGGCGCTCAACTGGAACCGGCGCAAGGCGGGGGTGCTTCCCGCGGTAGAGAACGGAGACATCACCGGGATCAACCCGGGCACGCCGGACCGGGTCGACCTGTGGATGAAGACCGCCGTCCAGGTGTCCGGCTGGCCGAGCTGGATCTTTGTCAAGCTGCACACACACGGCACCCAGGAAAGGAATTCACGCCTGTTGCTCTCTCCTCGTGGCGGCGAGATGTATGCCGACCTCCTGGCGCGCTACAACGACGGTGACCGCCACGTCCTCCATTTTGTCACGGCGTGGCAGATGTATCGATGCGTCAAGGCGCTCGAGCGCGGCGACGACGAGGCCATACGGAAAATCGAGGATTTCGATTACCGGTAATCGTCGACCGTGAATCACTTATCCTGTTGGTATTAATGTGGATATGTGGATCAGCAATGGAACGGGAACATTGCTCTTGACGTATGCGACAAAATCGCCAAAGTTTACCCACGACCCCCACCCCGCAACCGGCCTTATGCAGCGTACGGACCGGTGTGCGAGGCCCGGGCTTGCATGCTTCTTGCTGTTACCGGGCGAAACCAGTTTTAAAGACTTTGCACCGAATTACGCGAGAGGTCACTCGAACCATGAGCAGACATCGACTGGTTAACCGCATGTTGCGCATCGTCCGCCCGGCGTTCGCCGTGTTCCTCGTGGTTGCGGTGGTGGGCGTGCCGCTCGTCCTGACCCACAGTACGGTCGCACGCGACACCAAACCACAGGGTGTTGCAAATAGCGGCCCGGCTCGCGTTTTCATGTTCGACATGGGAGCGAATGAAATCTACGACGTGCGAAAAAACGGCAACGTTCTTACCTCGGTTTTCGTCGATTCGTTGAGGGTGTTGCGCTTCGGCGACAAAGTCACTACAGGGGACATATACCAGATCATGCTGACGGGCCAGAATCCCGTCCCGCCATCCATCCCCGCCGGTTTTGCCGCCGTCGGGGGCGACGACGGGTGTGCGGCGCTTTCGTGGAACACGCCCGACATTGGTGAGTACGTATACGACTACAAGATTGCCTTGGGACCGCGAGCCGGTCAATACACCGACTCGGTG
>CBDVDJ010000405.1:0-3761 GCA_965372695.1 uncultured bacterium | reverse complement strand
TCGGCGATGATCCGATCGATACGGCTTTTAGACTTGCCGATCAGGCGTGGCAGGACTCGAGCCTTGTTGGCGGGCGTTAAAACACTGGCGATCTGGAGGACGGCGCTGAATGAGAGCTTTCGAGCCACCATGAGATCATAAACTTCCGGAATCTCTTTGATCACGCGCGCAACACGAACACGACGCCAGGCGCTCGACTCTCCGTAGCCGAGTTCGTGGATGCAGTACTCGGCTATAGTAGAATAAGCGAGCTCCAGATATATGCCGCGTACTTCGATTTCGTTTATAATCAAAAGAATCTTGAGCGTGTGGTCTTGTTCTTCCTGTACAAGTTTCTTGAGCGATTTAATTAAATCTATATTAGAAACACTTTTCAACGAACGCATCGTGCGCCTCCCGTTCATGGTGAACGTTTCCCCGGGCGTTTCAGCGTCTGTCACTGTGTGAATTATAACATGGGGTTTTTTGAAGCCGACGCGCGGGCGTAGCGCGCAAGTGGCAACGCGAGACAGAGAAAACTCGAAAATAATTACGACCCTTCGTGAGAAGCTTCGCAACGGCGTGCAAGGGGTATTACTGACGGCGAGCCGGAGATTAAAAATCTGCGGCTCTGAAACGTGTCAAGAAAAATAAAAATGAATTTTAATGATGTGCTATAATTTCAGGTTGCGGAAAAGGGCGCAGAAGTGTCAGTGGGAACGGGTGCAAAATCGTGAGTGAAATCGAATACAAAAAAGGCATATGCGGGATCTGTCCGGCGGGGTGCTGGATCGAAGCCGGCATGGATAACGGACGGCTCGTCGACATCCGTGCCGACCAGGATCACGCGCTGGGCATGATCTGCCGTCGCGGACAGCACGCCGCGGAAATCATATATTCGGATCATAGATTAAAGCATCCCATGAAAAGAAAGGGTCCGAAGGGGACCCATGAATTCGAGAAGATCACGTGGGATGAGGCATACGATATAATCGTCTCGAATCTGCAGGATATAAAACAGACATCCGGCCCCGAAGCGGTGAGCATCTACACGGGCCGCGGTTCGTTCGAACTCTCCCTCTGCGACATATTCCAGCCGAAAGGTGTTGCCGTCTCGTCGGCGTCGAACGTGCTGTTTCCATTCGGCTCGCCCAATACGATGGGTGTCGGTGCGCTGTGTTACGTGTCGTTCGCGATGATCGCGCCGCACGTGACAATGGGCCGCATGCTGGTCAACATGTTCACCGACATCGAAAACGCGGATACACTCGTCATCTGGGGCGCCAACCCGGCCACCGACTCACCGCCGCTCGACATGCAGCGGCTCGAAGCGGCCGCGGGCCGCGGAGCCGATATAGTAGTCATCGATCCGCGCCGCACGGAAACGATCGCCCGAACGGGCGCGCGCTGGATACCGATCCGTCCCGGCACCGACTGTGCGCTGGCGCTCAGCATGATCGAAGTGATGATCGACGAGGAGATCTACGACGAGGACTTTGCCGAAAACTGGACGCACGGTTTCGACGAGCTGGCCACTTACGTACAGCACTTCCGCCCGGAGGTAGCCGAGTCGATCACGGGGGTGCCGGCCGATACGATCCGCGAACTGGCCCGGGCGCTCTGCCGGTCGACGGGCGCCTGCCCGGTGATGTACACGGGGCTCGAATATTCTAACAGCGGTATCCAGACGATTCGCGCGGTACTCACGCTCTTCGCGCTGGCGGGACACCTCGACGTGCCGGGCGGCATCGGGCTGGCGATGAACGGCAGTCACTTTCCGATCAACCGTTCGTGCAACCAGCCCAACCCGGACCTCGATCGCGCCGTCGCCCGCGACAAGTTTCCGGTCTACAGCAACTACCGCGGCGAATCGCACGCAAGCGGCCTGGTGAAATCGGTTCTCGAGGGCGACCCGTATCGGATCCGGGGTCTCATCGTCCACGGCGCATCGCTCCTCACGTCGTGGCCGCAGACGTCGATCTGGCGCGAAACGCTTTCGAAACTGGATTTTCTCGTGTGCATCGACCGCCAGCTCACGGCGGATGCCGCGTACGCCGACATAGTCCTGCCGGCCACCACGATGTTCGAGATCGATTCGTACATGGTCTACGGCCCGATCTTCCGCCTGCGCGAAAAAATGATCGAGCCGGTCGGCGAAGCCCGCAATGACTATCTGATCATGGCGGAGCTGGCCAGGCGCCTCGGTTACGGCGAGCTGTATCCGCAGACCGAACGCGAGCTGCTCGATTTCGTACTGGAGGGTTCCGGCTACAATATTAATCAGATCCGCGAAGCCGGCGGCTGGGTCAAACTCCCGTCCCGGATGATGGAATACAAGAAATGGGAAAAGGGCGGCCTGCGCGATGACGGGCAGCCGGGATTCGACACACCGACGGGCAAGTTCGAGATCTGGTCGTCGATCCTGGAAGACCACGGCTACGAGCCGCTGCCGAAGTACACGGAACCGACGGAGGGCCCGGTCGCCGCCCCGCGAATAGCCAAGGAATTCCCGCTGGTGTTCAACTCGGGCGCGAGACCGCAGACGGATTTCCGTTCGCAGCACCACGGTATCAAGGGCCTCAACAAAGACCACCCGGAACCGGTCGTGGAGATCAATACGAAAGACGCCAGCGAACGTGGAATCAACGACGGCGACCTGGTCGAGGTCACGACACCGCGGGGCGGCACGCGCTTTCGCGCCCTCGTCCACGGCGACATCGTCCGCGGCGCCGTCGAGTGCAGTATGGGCGGCGGTACGCCGGTCGGCCCCAGGGCGTGGCGCGAGTGGAACGTCAACGAATTGACGGACCTGGAGAACTACGACGAGATCTCGGGATTCCCGGTATACAAGGCGCTTCTCTGCGATGTGCGCTTTGTCGAGGCGGCCGTCGGCGCGGGTGAGACCGCCGGTGCGGGTGAGGCCGTCGGCACTGGCGCCGCTGCCGGTGCGGGTGAGGCCGTCGGCGCTGGGGAGGCCACCGGTACGGGGGATGCAGATGGTACGGGGTATGCAGATGTCACGAAAAGAGCTTCCGGCACAGGCGCCTCGTGCGGCGTCGACCGCGTGAGCAAGTTTGCGATCGTCAAGGAACGGCCCGAACCGGCGCGCCGCGTCTACCTAGACAACAACGCCACCACCCGCGTTGCCGACAGCGTGCGCGAAGCGATGCAACCGTACCTCGACGCCGACCACGGCAATCCGTCGAGCATTTACACGGCCGGGCGCGACGCGCGCGATGCGATCGAAAAGGCACGCCGCCAGGTTGCCCGGCTGATCCACACCAAGCCGAGGCGCGTCATCTTCACGAGTGGCGGCAGCGAATCCGACAACATGGCCATCAAGGGCGTGGTGTTCAGCCGCCCGCCCGACAACCGCCACGTCGTCACCACGCAGATCGAGCACCCGGCCATCCTGGGCGCCTGCAAGTTCCTGGAGCAGATCGGTTGCGACGTCACTTACCTTCCCGTCGACGCCGACGGTCTCGTCTCTCCGGATGATCTGCGCGGCGCGATCCGAGACGACACGTGCCTGGTATCGATCATGGCGGCCAACAACGAAGTCGGCACCATCCAGCCGATCGCAGAACTGTGCGCGATCGCGCACGAACGCGGCGTACTCTTTCACACGGATGCCGTGCAGGCGGCGGGCAAGATCGACGTCGATGTCGACGAGTGGAACGTCGACCTGCTGAGCCTTTCGGGTCACAAGTTCCACGGGCCCAAGGGCGTCGGCGCCCTTTACGTGCGGAAGGGCGTCAAGCTGGAGCCGGTCGTCCACGGCG
>CBDVDJ010000404.1:0-3764 GCA_965372695.1 uncultured bacterium | reverse complement strand
GACCCGTTATGGTACCGTCGGTCGCGAAGTTATCCTGGAACAGCTCGAAGTCGTTGACGGTCCACTGTGGACCCGCCAGATCGACACGGTAAATACGGATCGCGTCGATCAGCGGCGCGTGGCTGTGGCACGAACCCGTGCCGTAGACACCGCACCAGAACTGGCACATGTCACGAACTCCGACAGAGAGCTGGATGTCGGTCGCGCCGACTTCGACATTGGCGCCGAACGGGAAGATTTCCCCGAACCAGTCCTTGTTGGGGCCAAAGTAAACGCCCCAGTCGGTATACCAGGCGCCCGGACATCCGTCGAACCACGAACGGAGCTGCCACTCGTAGAAAATCAGGTTGTCGAGGGGCAGGTCGCGGTAGACGTTGAACGCCAGCTCGGCGACCGAACCGGAACCGACGAACGGCAGCACCGGCGAAACGATGTGATTCTGCATGTACTGGCCGCGGGCGTTTTCATAGGGCACGGCCGTCTGCGCCGGACTCCCGCCGCAGCTGTAGTCGGCCGTCGACCCGGTAAAGAAACTCCACATGCAGTCGCCGTCGAAAAAGCACGGATCTTGCTGGAGCATCTGGAGCCCCGGATACAGGGCCGCGTAGTCGCCGTACCCGGCGATGTTGGCGCTGTTCCAGGCTCCCGCCCCGGCGTCACCGACGTTCGCCGACTCGAAATCCTCGTAGTCGAGCAGGCCCGTGCCGTCGGACACCAGCATGCTGTCGAGGATGATCGCGCCGTCGGTGTTCCAGATGCCGTCCCCGTCCGACCAGCCGCCATCACTGCTGAAGTGAAAGCGGAATCGAAGCGAACCGCTGTGGATCGTCGTGTCGACGATAACGGTGTCGAAAATCATCGGGCTGAAGTTGTCGTACACCCCGCCGTTGCCGGCGTTTCCGTACGAGTCGATCTCGATCCAGTTGTCGTCGCAGAGGTCGTACTCGATCGTCGTGACGTCGAATCCCGGCTCGGAATCCCACGCAACGAGAAAATTGAGTTCGACGTTACCCGTTACGGCGAAACAAGTGGATCCGAAGAACTGCTCCCAGTTGTTCCCGTATCCGGGCGGGGATCCATAACCGCAGACGTTGATATCCGCGGGATTCGGGCGGGCGCCACACCAGGCGGATTTGCCGCCCTCGAGCGGATTCAGGAGGCCATAGTCGCCGCCTGACAGCCCCGCGAAGTCATCGACGTGCCAGTATTCATCCACCTGCTTCGTCTTGTCGAGGTGGACCCAGCCCTGCTCGACGCAGCTGGCCCCGGCGTCGAAACCCCAGACGCCGAGCCATGTAGTATCCGCCGCGGCCGGCGCGCGCACTGGCCGCGCCAACGGCTGCGTCCCCAGGTCCGGATATACGTTCTCAAATGAACGCATATACGTGTGTTCCCGGGTCTTGGAATTTCCCACGTCCTTTGAGTATCCCGCCGCGGTCGTCAGGGCGACGCAAAGGATCACGAGAAACAAAATTCGTAGGTGCTTCATTACTATCTCCCATTCGTTGCAGTGTACGAACAGTGACTCCTGCAACGATGTAACCTTTCGGAGTCACTGTGCGCTAATAACGCTTATTGGACAGAGGCCATAAGGGTGGCTCTCGAAAGCACGCGAACCGGCGCACGAATCGAGAGTGCCGTTGATGGTCGTCATCACCTCCTCTCCGACTTGTCCTGTTCCGCGAAGGACGTAATTCGCCATTTACGTGCACGTCGGGTATACGTGGGGATGCACGTCGTAACAGGCCAAGGCAGACGGCTGTCGGTCGGCGGTATTACACAACCTGGGTGGGATGTTGTGCAGCTGAATATGTATGGTGTTATGTCGCGCGGGAAATAGCAGAGAAAAGCCGCTCGTCATAACCCATTGCCCTTTGCTCAATAAAAATATGCACGTGACATTGCACGACGGCAACAGCAAAGTCGGTTCACACAAGCACTTTTCGCATTGTTGTTCAGTATTTTGTTAATTATATACATATACGTGTATGTTTTCCGCCGGTGAATTAATACAGATATATAGTCTGGCGGCAATTCGCACCGGATCCCGCGACCCGAGACACCGGGCGCAATTGGAACGTTTTGTGCATTGACGCCTTGTTCGGGCGGCAGGCGGAACACTGGCTGGCCGTCCTCGTGCACAATCTCTCCAGACAGGAAAAAAATGCCGGGTCAAGCAACCACCAGCACGGCGGGCGATTTCAGCCTCGGGGCTGTTGTTCGCCTCCTCGTCGCCCAGAGGGGCCTCACGGACCTCCAGGCCCAGGAAGTCCAGTCCGGGTACGCCTCGAAACTTCTCGAAATCCGCAAGAGGCTCCGCACCCGGGAGTCGGAGAATCCGTATGTATCCCCCCTTGAGATCCTGAGCGCTTTTAGTTTTCGCAGTTTGAGCCCTCGCCAGGAAAACATGGACGTCGTCGAACTGAGCCACCTGTTCAGCGACGCTTCGGGAATGTCGTTTTCGCGGATCGACCCTCTCAAACTGGACGCAAAGAAGCTTTGCAGCATCGTATCCAAGCCGTTCGCGAGAAAACACCTCCTCGTACCCGTCAAGCTCGAGGGAAACCAGCTGTTGGTCTCGATGGTCAATCCATACGACCGCGACGCGATCCAGAGCCTGGAGGACGTCACCGGCTTTTTGATCCAGCCCGTACTCGGCGTCAGGGTCGAGATACTCAAGACGATCAACGAGATTTTCGCTTTCGAGCACAGCCTGCAGAAGGCGGAACAGCTCAGGGCTGCTTCGGACGATCTCGGCAACCTCGAACAGCTCGTCGACATCATGACCGAGCGGGAACTCGACGCCTCCGACCAGCATATCGTCAAGGCCGTCGACCTGCTCCTCCAGTACGCGTTCGAGCAGCGAGCCAGCGACATCCACATCGAGCCGAAAAGGGAAATGTCGAGAGTACGGTTACGAATCGATGGACGGTTGCACGACACGCACTCGATACCCAAAGAGGTCTACCCGTCATTCGTTTCGCGCATCAAAATCATGTCGAGGATGGACATCGCGGAGAAGAGAAAGCCGCAGGACGGCCGCATCAAAATGGTCTTCAAGGACAACGAAATTGAGTTGCGGGTGTCAACCATCCCTGTTGCGTTCGGAGAAAAAGTCGTCATCCGCATCTTCGACCCCGAAATGCTCGTGCAGGACCTGTCCACCCTCGGGTTTTTCCCTGAACAGCAGGCGGTGTTCGAGAGGATGATCGAGCACCCCTACGGCATCATTCTCGTCACCGGCCCGACGGGCAGCGGAAAAACGACAACCCTCTATTCCGCGCTCCAGTACCTCGCCACACCCGAGGTCAACATTACAACCATCGAAGACCCTATCGAAATGGTGCACGAGGTGTTCAACCAGATCGGTGTACAGGAACAGGCCGGCGTCAGTTTCGCCACGGCTCTGCGCAGCATCCTGCGCCAGGATCCCGACATCATCATGGTCGGGGAGATCCGCGACGAGGAGACAGCCCAGTATGCGGTCCAGGCGGCGCTGACGGGTCACCTGGTGTTCTCGACCCTTCACACGAACAACGCGGCCAGCGCCGTGACCCGGCTCACCGACCTCGGCATCGAGCCGTATCTGATCGCGTCGACGCTGATCGGAGTCCTGGCCCAGAGGCTCGTCCGCCTCGTCTGCACCAATTGCGACGAGCCGGCGAGCATCACCAAAGACGAGATGTTTCTGCTGGGAATCCACGAGGATACCGACGTATCCCGCATCCGCCAGGGCGCCGGGTGCGAGAAGTGCCGCAAAACCG
>CBDVDJ010000403.1:0-3764 GCA_965372695.1 uncultured bacterium | reverse complement strand
GCGTACTGAGTGAAGCGGTCTATTCACGCTTAAATTGTCAAAAAAGTGATATCGACCGACCGGGACGTCGCGACGTATACTGTCCGCTATGAATCCAAGGTCGTCGAAGAAAAACGGGCTGGAAGCGCTGCCGCTGGGCAGCCTGGGCACGTCGCGCGAAGAGTTCATCGAGGAGATCAAGGTGCATCACCGCCTCCTCGTGGCACCCATTGTCGAGTCGCGAACGCCGGAGACGACCGGCCGTGAGTTCGTGGCTGCCTTCAGCCGTGTCGTCGACACGATAACCGGCGTCCTGTTTCAGAGGGCCGCGCAGGAATGCGGAGTGGAGCCCGACCGCGCCGGGATCGCGATTATCGCGACGGGCGGGTACGGCCGCGCCGAGCTGGCGCCGTTCTCCGACATCGACCTGCTCGTCGTCTGCCGCGAGAAAACGCCGGAAGTCGACGCCGTCGCGGGGTCCTTTGTCCGCTACATGTGGGATGTCGGATTCGAACTGGGAAGTATGGTCGAGTCGCTCGTCGAGAGCAAGGCGGCGCTCGAGCGGCACATGGACACCAAGACGGCGCTGATCGAGAGCCGGTGGGTGTGCGGCTCGAAGCCCGTCGCGCGGGCGATCGAGCGCCAGATATCGCGCAGCCGCCGCGAGGAACGCGAGGAATACCTCCGAAGGAAGATCCACGACGCGCTGCTCCGCCACGATAAATACGGGCACAGCTTTCAGTTGATCGAGCCCAACGTCAAGGCCAGCCCCGGCGGGATGCGAGACTTTCAGACGCTGGTCTGGCTCGGACAGGTGGCCACGCTCAGCCGTGGCCTGCGAACGCTGCGGCGCAAGGGGTTGCTGCTGAGCGGCGAGCAGAGCGAACTCGAGGCGGCCTACGATTTTCTGCAGCGCGTTCGTGTCGAACTCCACCTGACAACTCGATCCAAACAGGATCAGCTGACGGTTGCCATGCAGCGCAAGCTGGGCCCCGCCCTCGGGTACAAGAGCCGCGGCGATCACCTCGACGTCGAGTTTCTCATGCGCGACTATTACCACCACACGCGCGCGATCTTCCGTATCACGGCGGACATCCTGAAGGATCTCCACCTCGGCCAGCACGTGGGGATCCTGATGGGACGCCGGCAGGTGAAACAGTCGGACACGCTGCGTGTGCGACTGCATCGGACAAAGATCCGGAAGGAACCGCTCTATGTGTTCGAGCGCCAGCAGGAGGCGGGGCTCCCCCTCGACCGTGCCCTCCGCCGGCGCCTCGAGGACGCGCTGCGGAACGACCTCAAGGGTGCGGCGGCCACGCGGCGGATGCGTGGGGCGTTTAGCCGCATACTGGAAAACGAAAACAACCTGGGGCTGGTCGTGCGGTCGCTGCACGAATCGGAGTTCCTCGGCCGGATCATCCCCGAGTACAACCAGCTGACGTGTCTCAAGCGCTACGACCTCTACCACCACTATACGGTCGACGAGCACAGTTTCCGCGTGCTGGAGAACATTCTCGACCTCGCCTCGCCCCGGCGCGACCCGGGCGACCCGATGGTCCGTCTCTACTCGGAGCTCGACGACAAGCGCCCGCTCTTCCTCGCTGCGCTGCTGCACGACGTGGGCAAGGCCGAGGGCCGCGGCCACGCGAAAAAAGGCGCAAAACTGGCGAAAACCATTCTGGGCCGGATGCCGATCCCTGAAGGCGAAGTCGAACTGGTGAGTTTTCTCATTCTCCACCACCTGCTGATGTCACAGTTCAGCCAGCGCCGCGACCCGACCGACATCGGCACGCTGACGGCGTTCTGCAAAAAGGTGAAAAGCCGGACCAACCTGAAGTACCTCTGCCTGCTCACGTACGCCGATTACAAGGCGACTTCCCCGCTGGTATGGAGCGAGTGGAAGCAGAGCCTCCTGTGGGGGCTCTACCTGCGTGCGTACGAGTTTATGCTCAAGAAGAAAAAAGCGCCGGAAGCGGTGTACAAGGCTCACAAGCAGAATCTCCTCGACGCATTCGACGAGGGAGACGCACGCGACCGGGCGCTCACACACCTCGACCTGCTGCCCGGAGGATATCTCCTGACGATGAACGCGGGGCAGGTGGCGCGGCACATGGAGATGATCGACGGGCTCAACGGTCGCAAGGCGGTGGTCTCGCACCGCCGCCGGAGCGGGATGCACGAGTTCACGTTCTGTACCCACGACCAGCCGTTCCGGCTGTCGCAGCTCTGCGGCGTTCTCACCGTCAACGACTTCAACATCTTCGAGGCCTACGCATTCACGCGGTCCGATGGGACGGTGATCGACGTGTTCGGCGTGGAGGACATTGCGCCCGCTGCCGATGGCGATTTCGACGATCGCATCGCGGCGATCCAGCGCGGAATCGAAGCCGTCATCGCCGGGGATCTCGACCTGGATGACGCCACCGAACGTCACGCGGCCCGGTGGCGCAGGACGTGCGGGACGCGTATACCGGCGGCGCCCAATATCAAGTTCGAAAACGACCTCTCGGGGGATTTCACGATCATCGACGTGTTCGCCGCCGACGCGCCGGGACTGCTCTTCCGGATCACGCGCGCTCTTTCGCGGGAGGGACTGGCGATTGGAAGGGCACGCATTTCGACCGAAGCCGACCGCGCGATCGACTCATTCTACGTCGCCGATGCATCGGGGAAAAAAGTCACGGCGGCGGGACGTCTCAACGACATCCGCACCGCCCTCGAGAAGGAAGTCTCGCAGAAATTATAGCCTGCGGAGCCGAGAATCCGCCGATCCGCTTCCCCTGCCGGGGGACATCCATCCGCAATCAAGCCGGTTCAGTCCCTGACCGCTGCCCCGATCGTGCTCAACGATACAAAAGAGCCCGCTCGGCCTGACCGGCATACGAAAACACTTACCCGCCGGCCCGCTCGGCCTGACCGGTATACGAAAACACTTACCCGCCGGCCCGCTCGGCCTGACAGGCATACGAAAACACCTACCCGCGAACCTGGCCGGCTTGCTCCCCCATAAAACGATCGAAGCATTTCCTGACGGCCCGCCTGGCCGTCGTCAATGACGCGCCCACCCCGCCCTCATACGGCAGGCCCCAGTACTCGAACGACCGAGACAGATAGCGCTCGAGCTCTTCGGCACGCTCCCGCGAGCGCGGCAGCGACAGCTCCTGCAATTCGAGGAGCGTTTCGACGCCGGTGAACAGCGCCAGCGCCGCGGTGAGGCTTTCGAGTTCGCCGGCGCCGATGAGTCCCTTTTGTCGCATCACATCCAGGCGCGCGACGGTGCCGAGAGAAAACTCGTAGTCGCCGCCGGGTGTCGCACCGGCCAATCCCGCGGCGGTGAGGTATTCGACGTCATAGCGGCCACCCGCCGAGCGTTTGGTTTCCCATTCGGGCAATACCTTCGGCGCCAGGGTCTCGATCGATTTTCGCGACCGGATCAACGCAGCGGTCTCCCCCGCCGTGAACGGGTGCGCCACCGCTGCGCGAAGCGCGTCCATGAATTGTCCGGCCAGGACCTCGTCGCCCCACCAGAAGCGGCACTTGGCGAAAGCGACTTTTTCCCACAGCGACATCCGCGTCTCGAAGTACTGCCGGTAGAAATCGATGTCCTGGACCAGCGGGGCGCTCGCGCCTTCGCCCCGGAGCCGGAAGTCGAGCTTGACGAGGCCCCGTTCGTCGAACCAGCGGTTGATCGACTGGACCTGTCCCGTGACGGAGGGGATGTCGGCTTCGCCCGCTACGACGATGACGTCGAGGTCGCTGAACACGCGCGGTTCGCCCACCGCGAA
>CBDVDJ010000402.1:0-3778 GCA_965372695.1 uncultured bacterium | reverse complement strand
GTTGCCGACGCACGCAGGGTGCTCCCGGGAAGCCCGGAAGTGGAAACTGGAGCCCCCCACCATTTTCCCCTTGCTTAACTTCCTGTATTCCAGTATGTTCCGTCGAAATCAAACCGACCTTCCGTTTGAGATTCCTCCGACGATTCCCGCGTCATTTCTCGGCCCTGGATCCTGTTATCAAGAGCTAACCCGAGCAAAGGCAGTAGTTTACCCGGGGGCAATGCTGCGGATTTTTTGAAGACAGGATTATATGAAAGACGTTCAATTTAATAGTCTCAGACTATCGAAACCCATCCTCGAGGCCATTTCCGAAGAGGGCTACAAGACGCCGACGCCGGTCCAGGTCTCCGCGATCCCCCAGGTGCTCGCCGGGCGCGATCTGATGGCGACGGCCCAGACGGGCACCGGCAAGACGGCGGCGTTTTCGCTGCCGATGCTTCAGCTCCTGAGTGAGCGGCGCGCGCGTGACAAGGGCAAAGGCAAGCGGGGCAAAAAAGGCAGGAATGGCATTCACGCCCTGATTCTCACCCCGACGCGTGAGCTGGCACTCCAGATCGATGCCGCCTTCCGGGCCTACGGGCGGCACCTGCCGTTTCGCACGGCCGTCATCCTGGGTGGAGTACCGCAGGGCAAGCAGCTGAATGCCCTTTCACGGAATCCCGCCATCGTGGTTGCCACACCGGGGCGCCTGCTCGATCTCGCGAACCAGGGACATATCCGCCTCCATGATGTAGAGATGCTCGTCCTGGATGAGGCGGACCGCATGCTGGACATGGGGTTCATCCACGATGTGCGCAAGATTGTGAACTTGACCCCGAAAGACCGCCAGACGCTGCTCTTTTCCGCAACCCTGACCCGGGGTATCGCGGAGCTCGCCAGCGACATGCTCTACGAACCGGCGGTCGTGGAAGTGACCCCCGCCGCCACCGTGTCGGGGAAGATCTCGCAGAAAGTCCTTTTCGTCAAGCGTAACGACAAGCTCGCGCTCCTGTCGACGATCCTCCGGGACAAGTCAATGGGGCGCACCCTCGTTTTTACGCGCACGAAATACAAGGCCGACCGCATCAAACGAACCCTCGAGCGGGAAGGCATTGCCGCCGATTCGATCCATTCGAACAAGACGCAGAGGGCCCGCGAGCGCACACTTTCCGGATTTGAGCGCGGCCGGATCCAGGTCCTGGTCGCGACGGATATCGTGTCCCGCGGCATCGATGTCGACGGGATCTCTCATGTCATCAACTACGAGATGCCGAACGACGCCGAAAGTTACGTCCACCGTATCGGGCGGACCGCCCGCGCGGGCGCCAACGGAAACGCGTACTCGTTTTGTGATGTGGAGGAACTCTCGATGCTGCGAGCGATCGAAAAACTCACCAAGGTCCCGCTGGACGCCCACGAAGACCATCCGTATCACTCGAAGTCCATCGGCTCGCTGCGCTCGCGTCGCAACCGAAGCGAGGCGACGAGTCAGACGGGCGGCGGCCGGGGCCGGTCCCGGTCGAGAGGGCGCCGGATATACCGCTAGTTGACTACCCGGGGCGATTACGCGGGAATGCCCGGTCGGTAACGACTTGACATATCCATTCGAGTGGACTCGTTCGAAGATAGCGATTTACAGGGCCGACGGAGCGATCCGGCGGCCCTTTTTTTGTACTGGACCGTCTGGCACACAACTGTTGACGTTCTGGTTGACAAATATCGATATTCTGATGTAATATTCCGGATACAGTGACTGACGCGCCGCCCGGTCGGGCGGGTGCAACGCCAACTTGCACACCTGCGACTCCATCATCCCGTCCCCGGGATACGACGCGGCGGAAACGCACCTGGGAGAATGCGTGCCCGCTGGTGTTGAGAATCTCCTTCATTACCCGTTCGATAAATTCAGATCTCTCCTGACCTCTGAAGCTTTGGGAGGTGCTCGTTATGAGTGCTCGCAGATCGCGGTTCTGGCGTGGCGGCGTCTCCGGCAGGGTGGCGTTCGCCGTTCTATTTGTATCGCTCATTTTGACATCGGTGCTGCTTTCGGGCGGCACGCAAAAGGCCACCGAGCCGATATCCGGACAGCTCGACGGAGCGCCTCCGCCGGCGCCCATAGTGCCGGCGCCCGACGTCGACGCCTTTCTCGGGATCGCGGTCGAGTCCGCCACGGTCATGCCGGAGAGCACGGCTCCTCCGGTGCATCCGTTGTGGAGAGACGGCGAACTCCACGCACCGCTCCCGGTCGATCCGGTCGAGCGCGAGGCGGCGGTTGCCCAGGCGCGCGCGGGCTTCGTCGACGACGCTGCCAGCTACGGCGGCATTCCCCATTTGACAGGTGGTCCGTCGCCGGCGATGGTAGCGCCGCAGACGCGTTCCACCCACGACGTGCCGCAACAGACCGGCGTCGTGGAACTCGAGATGGAAGAGCGCGGAATGCCGACCAACCGGATTCCGGATCTGTTCGGCCTGACGCGCTCCGACCTGTCGTCGACTCCTGAACAGGTGCCGCGGCTGCCCTTGAGCGAACAGGACCAGGGGCCCGCCGGTCCGGCGGCGCAGGCGGTTATACAGCAGTTCGACGGCATCGATTACACCAACTGGGAGCCGCCCGACCCGGATCTCTGCGTCGGACCGAAACACGTGATGGTCGTGGTCAACTCGAGTTTCGCCATCTTCGACAAGTGCGGCAATAACCTCTACGAAAGCACGTTCGGCAACTTCATGGGGGATACGACCAACAAGATATTTGATCCCAAAGTCCTCTACGACGCGTGGGATGGACACTGGATCATGATCGTCGCCGCCAAGGAAACGGCGACGCACAATTCGTTCGTTATCATGCTCGTTTCGGACGATAACAATCCGCTGGGCTCGTGGTCCTGGTGGTACCTCGATTTCACGCTCGACGGGAGCAACGCGTCGGACTGGTGGGCCGACTATCCCGACGTCAATGTCGACCCCGACGGGATCTTCATTACGTCCAACCAGTTCAACTGGGTCACGCCCAGCAACCAGTTCCAGTACTCGAAGATCCGCAGCCTCGACAAGACCCAGGTATACGCTTTCGGGTCGATCGGCTGGTACGATTTCTGGAACCTGACCAACACCGACGGGTCCAAGGCGTTCACGCTCCGGCCCGCGCGGATGTGGTCGTGGCCGTCGCGGATGTTCTACATCAATTCGAGGTCGGGTGGTGGGAGCAGCCTCACGCTCTGGGAACAGACGGGGACACCGCTCTCGCCAACGCTCAACAAGTTCAATGTCCCGGTTGATACCTACGACAACCCGCCCATGTGCCAGCAGACGGACGGGACGTACACCGACACGGGGGATTCACGGTTGCTGACCGCCGTTTACCGAAACAACACCCTGTGGACGACGACGTCGGTGCGGTGTAACTGGAGTGAGCCCGTCGACCGGTCGTGTATCCAGGTCTACCAGATCTACACCCCCACCCGGACCAGGACCTATGAGAGGCCGACGCCGTTCGGCGCGTCGGGACTCTATTACAGTTATCCGTCGCTGGATATCGACACCGTCGATCGTTCGATTGTCGTATTCGCGCGCGGCGGCCCCACTGAGTTTCTCGGGATACGGCACGTCGACGTGCCCCTCGGCGGATTCGGCAGCAGCGCGCTGCTGAAGGCCGGCGACTCCGACTACTCCGGGTTCAGCACGGCCGGCACCGTCGGCGATCCGTACCGGTGGGGCGATTACTTCGGGTGCTCGCGCGATGTGTGGCAGGGCCGCACTCTATGGTTTGTCGGGCAGTACGCCGACGCCGGGGACTGGAATA
>CBDVDJ010000401.1:0-3778 GCA_965372695.1 uncultured bacterium | reverse complement strand
GCAGCAGCATGAGATAGTCAACTTTCTCTTCTACGGATAAAACGGGGATAAGGTTGTGGGCCTGGAAGATAAAGCCGATAGTATCTCTCCGAAAATCCGAACAAGAATCACCCCCCGCCCGGATATTCTGCTCCATACCGGCCTGGCCGGCCAGGCCGGTATGGGCGTTGAGCGACGCGTTGCTCACCTGGAGGTGCAACAACCACGCTCCCATACCCGTATATCGGTTAACAAGATACGAGGTCGGGAGAAACGGCGGCCGCGAGTGTCGCGACGCTTGATTTTGGCGGTCCAGAGTGCTAAACTATATATAGTACAATAGTCTGCGCTGATCGATGCAGGCCGTCCATACCCCACCATCACGATATTTCGTGCAAAGTCCCCTGCAGAAAGTCGCAAGCGATGAATTTACGTTCGTATTGTATCAGTTCGGCGCTGGCGATCCTGGCCGCCGTGGTGATACAGGCGCAGCCGGCCTGGGCCCAGACGTCTGATTCCTCCCTGCGGACGGTCAAGCTCCTGAAGGGAGCGCGGCCGGCGCCCACCGAAACCACCCGGCGCGTGTTTTTCTCGTCGTGGGGCAACGTGGAAGAGCTGAAGCAGGTCCGCGCGCGGCTCGCCGATGCCGGCGCCTGGAGGATCCACACCTTTTATCCCGAAGTGATTACCTGCCGCCTGCCCGTGAGTGTCGACCCCTGGAGCCTCGTTCAGGGTACCGGCGTGTCGGTCCAACTGCAACCCGACGGCGCGACGGCGGTTTCGAGAATGTCGATCGGCGCGAGAGGTCTCGACTGGCTCCCGGAAGCGTGCGCCAGGATCGATGCGGCGGTGACGGAGGATGACCGGTTTTTCCGTGAGTTGCCCGCCGCTCCGGCGGGGGGCTTCGACGGGGGGTGGCTGACGTCCGGGTCCGGAGGAGAGCGGGAACCCATGACGCCGGAAGAGGGGCGCGCCGCGATGGCGACTGCCCTGGACGATCCGCTTCCGTACCAGAACACAGAATTTCTCGCGGGCAATATCCTGATCCGGGTTGTGTATCCGGACAGTAAGAATGGAGGGCAGGAAAGCTGGACGGACGCGCGCCGGACAGCCGCAAGGCAGCTACTCTTCCAGGCGGTCAATAATTACTGGGAACGATACCTGCCCAATGTCGATCTCGGCTGGGACTGGACGAACACGCCTGCGGAGACGCAATTCGAACCCATTAACTATGGAACAAAACCGGAGCAGATACGCCCCTGGGTGAGTGACGTCATGTTTCGTCTCGGATTTACGGGAGACGAGAACTGGATCGAAAAAGTCCACATGTTCAACATGGAGGGCCTGCAGGCCTATACCAAGTCCGACTGGGTCTTCACCGTGTTCGTCGTTGACGCGGAGAACGACGAAGACCACTGGTTCGACGGCGCGAGAAACAATGTTTATGCCGCGGTCGGAGGTCCTTTTATGGTCCTTCCGTTCTCTACCGAGAACCAGGGCTCGTTCGACAACATGTTCCTGCACGGAATGGCCCAGGTGTTCTGGGCGACCCCGGAAGACCCGGCCGGTGCGTACACCTGCAGCTCCTTCTCCGGGTACCTCAATTATAAAAACGGGAACAAGGTCAGGATAGATCCCGTCAGCGGGATGAGGCTCGACTGTGCGAAGGACTTCGCGGTGAACTGCGTGGCGAGGTACGAGAGCGTCGTGGACTTTGGATATGACGGTCCGCCGTGTGACTGGACGTTCGGCCAGCTCGGATATGTCGATGAGAACCGTAACCAGGTCCCCGACGTGTTCGACGCGCCGCCGGCGATATTTTACGAGGGGTTTCCGACCGACACCCTGGTCGGCACCGGGCAGCCGGTACGGTTTTCGGTCGTCGCCCAGGCCGTGCCCAACGCCAACTCGCAGCAACCCGGCCCGAGGCGCGACTACGCCACTCCGATCGGCACCGTCAGCTACGTGCTCAACGGCGGTATCGGGCCGATCTATGTGACTCCCGCTGACGGTACGATGGACGAACTCGTGGAAGATTTCAAAGTCGTTATCCCGTTCCTGCTCCCCGGTATCTCGTATATCGAGGTATCGGCGACGAACACGTATTCGGCCAAGTCTCAGCCGAAGCGCAAAAACCTGTTACTTCTCGCGTTGGACTTCGCCGAGTTCCGCAAGGAGCAGGCCAACGACGGTATCGGTCTGGGTTGGGATCTCCGCGGAAAGACATTCGAAGCGGAACTGGAATTGTGGCGGATCGATTACAACGCCGACTCGCTCGCCACTCTCGTGGCGACGTCTGCCCAGCTGCAGCCGGTAGCGCCCGCCCAGAACGGGTATACCCCCTACTATTTCAAGGACAGGACAGTCAACCCCGGGACGGACTACGGATACTATATCGTGGGAACGTTCGAGCATTTTTATCAGGGAGAGATCCGGGAATTCAAAATGGATTCCAGGGTGATCGAGGTGACCGCGTCGGTTCCCCGCGGCAACGGGATCCTGTCGCGGCCGACGCCCAATCCGTTCCTGCCGTCGAGTATGGGAGACGTTATGGTGTCGGTGGAAATCCCGGGCGCGCGCGGGGTGCCTCTCATCCGTCCGACGACCGGTCCGCGCCGGACGGCGGCCCAGCAGGCTACCGGCCCCGAGCCGATCGGGCTGACGGTATACGTGTATGACGTCGTCGGCCGCCGCGTCAAACTGCTCATGGACGACGCGGTATTCGACGAGGTCGTCAATATCAAGTGGGACGGGACCAACAGCAACGGCGACCCGGTCCCCACGGGCATGTACTTCATCGCGGCCAGGGTAGGAGATGTCACCGGTTCGCGAAAAGTGCTGATCATCCGCTAGGCGGCCGGATCGGCCGGTACGCCGGGGCGACAGAAGCCGAAGAAATAATTGAATTTGAGAGCGCCGGGTGGAGCCAGCCGGCGTTTTCGTTTATATACAGGCGTATATAAGACTCGATGGTCCGCTTGTCAACTCGACGGTCCGGTGGTATCATCCAGATGCCGGATTGTCTCGAGAATACCCCACCTCTTGTCTCGTCCGGACCCCACCCCTGGAGAAAGACGGCTGATATGCAGTTCCGTACGTTATCCGTCGTGTCTGCGATTGCGCTGGTTTCCGTCCTCCTTCCTTCAACCCGGGCAACGGCAGCCACCGAAACGACGAACCGGGCCGTATTGTTGAAAAACGTACGGCCGGCGCCCACCGAACCCACACGCCGGATCTACTTCACGTCGCCGTCGGCGAACGAGAGCGAGATGCGCCGGGTCCACGACCGCCTGCGGGCGGCGGGCGCGTGGCGCATCAACACGTTTTATCCCGACCTGGTCGTTTGCGAGCTTCCCGTCAGCGTTGACCCTAATAACCTGGTATCAGGAACAGGCGTGACCGCCCGGACCCGGGAGGCGATGAGCAGCCCCTTTCCGTCGAAACGGTCGGTTATTGCGCCCGTGGTCGCGGCCTACCGGGAAATGGACGAACGGGCACGGCTTCACCCCGTGGAGCCGGCGATGGTCCCCGGACTCCTCTTCGGCGGTAACGACGACGGTCCGGCCGATGGCGGATTCCCGCCGAACGCTCCCATAGCGACGCTCGCCCCGCAGGATGACGATCCGTTGATGCACCAGAATTCCGAGTTCCTCTCCGGGCGGATTCTGATCAACGTGATTTTTCCCGAGAGCAAGGGGGAAAACTCGCAGGAAAACTGGACCGTGGCCACGAGGGATGCGGCGGCGCAGTTTCTGCGGCAGTCGGTATATTACTGGGAACGACATTTTCCCAACACGCC
>CBDVDJ010000400.1:0-3785 GCA_965372695.1 uncultured bacterium | reverse complement strand
GTTTGCCGATTCCTGCGGGGGCGAGCCCTTCTACTTGCTGGTCAAGTCCCGCGTTGCCAGAGAGTTACTCACTGTTGACGACGAGAACAAGGACCGGGTCAAGGCGGACTCCGAACCCATCCTTGAAGACCTCGAAGCGTTGATCGAGCTGTGCTCCAGACGGATGGACGACGGGAATGAAGATCCGAGCCTCCGCCTCTACCGCGGACTGGCGTGGATGGCCAGGTCTCACCTGCATTCGTTCGCCCGGAAGTTCTGGCGGGCCGGCCGGGAAGCAAAAAAGGGCAAGTCAGACCTCGAGAAATACCTGGAGATTCGTCCCGACGACGCGCTCGCCCAGGGAACAATGGGGGTGTTTCTCTATTTTGCCGACACCATCCCGTCGGTGTTCAAGTACCTCTCGAAAATCCTGTTCATGCCGTCGGGCGATCGGGAGAAGGGACTGCGTTATATCGATTACGCGTCGGAGAACCCCAGCTTTTTGAAAACCGAATTCGAAGTGGTGCGTTACAACATCGACTTACTCTTCGAGGGAGAGTACGAGAGCGGCATCGAAGGAACGATCGGTCTGGTAAACCGGTACCCGGGCAATCCGCGCGTCGCCATGCCGCTGGCTCTGATGCTGCCATTCGATCCATTCGGCGTGCCGGAAAACGCCCGGATCGTCGATGACACGATCGAAGGACTCCGGGGCTTCTCACCCAGCGACCCCGAACGCTCCCCTCTCACCCTCCTCGAGTTTCTCAACGCCTACGCCGACCGTTTCGTCGCCCCGCCGGACGTAGCGGTGGCCGAGTTGACCGCCATCGCGGATGAAAACCCCGAGCACCCCGACTGGGTCGGCGGGTACGCGGCCTTCGAACTCGGCAGGCTGCTGGCGTCGCTCGGAGACGCGGACGAGGCGAGATCGGCGTTCGACTGGGTTGGCCACAACAAAAGGGTCGGATATCTCCACGACGACGCGAGCCGATTGTCAAAAGCGCTTCAGGACATCGACAAGTCCGTGAACGTCCCCCGCTCGATGTGGATGACCGAGATATATTTCGGAGAGCACGGCGACCGGGAAAACGCCATCGAGGATATCAGGTCGACGGCGTCCACGCCGATATCGAATTTCTATCTCGGCGAGGCGCTGCTCCTGAACGGCGACTTCGACGAGGCGCTCGTAACCTACAAAGAATTGCTCGAGTCGGACGTGGATCCGTGGAACGTGGAGTTCAAGATGCTCGCCGCCAGCCGGATCGCCGAAATCCACGGGTCACGCGGCGACTTCGAGTCTGCGTCGCAGTGGCTGGACCGGGCGGCGGATTACTATCAGAAGGAGTTCCTCGTGGACTGGGTGCTCGAGGGACGAAAGCGCCATTACGAGAGACTCAAGGAGAGCGAAGAGCCTGCGTCCACGCCCCCCAGTCTGCTCACTCAACGCCGTTAGCACCTGATTCGGCAGCGTCGAACGTGAAAACGAGCGGCCCGGGCGGAGGCGGAATCACACCGGCCACCTGTTTGTTCCCGTCGAGAAACGTCACGTAGCTGTACTTCCCGTAATAGATCACCTTGTAGCCCGCTTTTTTGATCGCGCCGGCGCTGTTACCGCCGATCGCGCAAACGGTGCGTCCGGGGTCGAGCGTGTTGTCGAACGCGGCAAAGGCCGCGTGGCCGGGCTCCGTGTACGCGGCGCCGCCGACTTCGATCCGCGCGTCCTCGAAAACGACCTCCGGCGGCGCCTCTATCCACCGCCAGGCGACGTTCTCCGACTTAAGCCCAAGGATGAATACGGCGCGAGCCATCAGGCTGTCCGGCGTCAGATCAGAATCAAGCACCACTCTCGTCTCTTCGTCGCCGGCGAGCCGTTCGGCGAGTTCCCGGTAGGCCGCCGTTTTTTCGGGCGACGCCAGCGACGGCAACACGACGACGGCGGCATCGGCCAGAGCCCTGCTGATCGTCACGGGAATCTCGGCCGGGTCCAGTTTGCGAAAGATATCGAAATCCGGATCGACGGCCAGGCTCAGTGGTCTTTCGTCGAGCCGCCAGTCGAACGCCGCTGTTTCTCCGGTAACCGCAACGTCGATCCGCCGGGTGACGGCGTCCAACGTGATTTCGACGGGAACGTGGGGCAGAACGAATCCTCCCTCGTTGCCGATCTCTACACGCAATACGTATCCCGGCTCCCCGCCGGCTGCCTCCTCGAGAACCACCTCGTTCAGCGTCAGGAGGGGCGCACCAGAGCGGAACACCCACTGGTTGAAGAACGCATCGAGCGTCCGGCTGCAGACTTCTTCGCTCGCCGACTCGATGGCTTCCCAGTTGACGACCTTGAACCGATTGTTGCGGTAGAAATTTCTCATCGCGCGATAGAACTTTTCTTCGCCGATCTCGTTACGGAGCATGTGAAACACCATCGTACACTTGCCGTACCCGACGACGCCGGTCACAGGGTCCTCGCGCGACCGAAAGCTGGAGAGCGGAACGTCGGTCGTGTCGGAAACATGCGTCGCGTAGTCTATGAGTATGTCCTGCCGGTAAACAGCCGCGGCCGAATCGCTTTTTTGCGACTCGTAGCGGTAGTCGGCATAGTAAGTGGCCAGTCCTTCGCACCAGTTTCCCGCTTCGTAGTCGGGATAGACACTGTTACCCCACCAGTTGTGGACGACTTCGTGCCCGAGTGACGTCTTGACGATAAAAGGCATGCGGACGATGCGCCGGCCGAGGAGCGTATACGACGGCATGCCGAAGCCCGAGGGGAAAAAGTTCTCCACCACGGCGAATTTCGAGAACGGGTACGGGCCGATGAGCTTGTTATATAAACTGAGATATTCCGCGCTCGCGTCGAGATACGTGTCGATCAAATCCCTCTCCGACGGAAAGAAGTAGGCCATCAGCGTGATGCCGTCGACTTCGCGATGGCGAACGACGTAATTCGCGGCCATCAGCGTAATGTGCTGCGTGGGATAGCTGACCTCCCAGTCGCTCACCATCTCCTTCTTCCCCCGTTCGACCCGGACGAGTTTGCCTTCGGTGACCGATTCGTAACCGGGCGGCGTGGTCACGCGAATCGAGAAGCGCGCCAGTACATCGAGGCCGTCCGGGTACCAGCCGGTGCGCCAGCCGCCGAGATAGGTCCCGGAAGTATCGACGAGGCCGTTCGTCTCCGACGGGATCCCGCTGCGGGATCCCTCGGGGACTTTCAGCGTATCGTAGACTTCTCCCCGGTACTCGATCTCCAGGATATGCTCGCCGGGATCGACGGGCGGGAGTTCGAACATCACCCGGTTGTCCGGGTGTTCGATCGCTTCCGGATCGAGGCCATTCCCTCCGTCTTCGTCGGGATAATCGATCTCGATACGCTTCAAATCGATGCGGCGCCCGTCCAGGCGGGCCTTCCGGACTTCGAAAAAGTCGCCGAGGTACAAGTAGTACCGCCCCTTTTCGGCCGCTTCGAACATGGATATCATATCCATCCCGGGGTCCGGCGAAAGGCTCGTCTTCCAGTTTTTTTCACATTTTTTTCTGGCCGCATCGTTGTCAAGCGGCTGGCGGCCGGGAAGAAGATCCGGTGTGGTCCCCATGTCCATTGCGCCCTGCTGATTATTTTCTTTGGCAAGGACATAAATTCCCGCCCCGGCAGAACCGAGGCTTCCGCTCAACAGGGACAGATTGAGAACCGCTCCCAGGGTCTGGGCGCCATACTTTTGCTGTATAATCCCGTGTCCGATAACAATGGCTACTTTTTTTCCGCTTAATAATTCAGCCGTCTTTTCTATGGCGGCGGTGCTAAGGTCAGTCCG
>CBDVDJ010000399.1:0-3786 GCA_965372695.1 uncultured bacterium | reverse complement strand
CGGCGGCGCCTTCTTGACCTCCTGCTCGCCGGACTCTCCGGCGTTCGCTACGTTGTTGGCGATGACTTCACCATCGGCCAGGTACATCGAGAACGGGAGCATCGCAATAACCAGAACGGCCAGAACTATGGCCAGTTTTTTCTTGTTCAGGGACAGCATGTCGCCCTCCTTCACTTGATAGGCGACGCGCGCGAGGAGCTCGTGCTTCCGCCGCATCAGCGTGGAAGCCGACTCGCAGGCGACCGGCGGGCGGAGCGCCGTTTCGGCCAGCTCGACCAGGTATCTCGAGTATGTCAATCGGGAGGTGCGGTCGCTGCCGACCGAAGCGTCGTCGCACGCCATCTCGCGATACGCGCGCAGACGCCGGTTGAGAATCCAGACCAGTGGATGAAAGAAATAAAGCGCCTGGGCGATGATCTCCAGCGTCTGGAACAGTCCATCGCGCCGGTGAATATGGGCGATTTCGTGCTTCAGAACCGCTGTGCGGCACTCCCTCGTCCAGTCGTCCCACGCGTCGGGAACGAAGATCCGGCGGGGATGAACGCCCATCGTGAGCGGTATGCCGATGTGCGGCGCCTTGTAGACGCCGATGTTGCGGCAGTCGCGGGACGTGGCCGTCTCGAGAGACGGTTCTCCCGTGATCGGCCGCGCGTCCCTGACGCGTGTGGCGAGACGGACAGTTGCCCGCACCGCGCGCGCCAGCACGAAGAGCACAACCAGTGCCCAGACAATAAAAAGGGCGCCGAACAGATCCAGCCCCGCCGGCGTGCTGGGTGGACCCGCTTCGGCGCCCGTAGTCAGATTCGAAAATGAAAACAGGAGGTTCGATGCCGGAAACGCCATCGGGTCGGCCGCCGCGGGGACGAACAGGCTCGTCGGCACGAACGGCGGCAGCAGGAGCTTCACCAGCCCCACCGCGGCGATCGCATACTTCACCGATGCCGACGCGTTGCGGAACCAGTGCAGCGCCAGAAATACCAGCGCCAGGAACACCGTGTTCTGCACCAGGGCCGGCACGATGAATTGCGCCCACGTACGGCCGATTTCGTTTAACACTTCGATCATGATTCATCACCCCTCAGCTCGCGCTCCTTCTCGTCGATCAATGCCCGGATACGTTCGATCTCTTCCAGGCTCAGGTCGTCGAGCGAGAGGAGCGAGTTGGCCAGTGCCGGGATCGAGCCGCCGAATACGCGCGTAACCAGCGACGCCATCTCCGACCGTGACGCATCTTCCTTCGACTTTGTGGGGGTGTAGAAGTTGACCAGCCCCGTTTTTTCGCGGTCGAGCAACTTCTTCTTTTCCAGCGTGTTCATCACCGTCTGGACCGTGGTATACGCCTTTTCCCCGTTCGGGTAGGCGCTCTCCAGGACGTCGCGGACCGACACCGGGCCGTCCAGACGCCAGACAGCCGTCATGATCTCCCATTCGGCGGGTGTCAGCCTGGGTGTTTTCGACATGGTTTCTCCTGAGGATAATCTATGTAGCTACTATAGATATAGTAAATCTACTAATCGGATAATAGGAGATCAAGGTAAAAAATAAATAAACTTGTAAGCTATTCAATTACCATAGGATATATGCTATTATCCAGCCCTGCCCGCGTGTCGCCGGCAGCCCGATCAGGAGGATAACGACCCATGAAATCCACAGTCACATTGAAAGAAGCCATGTATTTTGTCGGCGAACTCGACGGGTTTGACATCCCCATCGACGCCGACGAGGCCGTCGGGGGCGAGAACAAAGGCCCCAAGCCCAAAGGGCTCATGCTGACCTCGCTCGCCGGGTGCACCGCCATGGACGTGATCAGCATCCTGCGCAAGATGAGGGTCGAGCCCGACGACTTTGCCGTCGAGTGCGAGGCCGACCTGACCGACGAGCACCCCAAAGTGTTCAAGAGCATCAAGATCACATACCGGTTCAAGGGCGACGTCCCGCGCGACAAGGCCGAAAAGGCCATCAAGCTCAGCCTCGAGCGCTACTGCGGCGTGACCGCCATGCTCCTCAAGGCCGCGCCCATCGACCACGAGCTCATCATAGAGTGAGGATCCAACAAAAACCGGAAGAGAATCGAGTGAGGCAACGCCCGTGACCCGACCCCGACTCCAGGACTCCGCCGTCCTCGTCCCCGTCTTCCGTAACGGGGATGGACGCCTCACCCTGCTGATCGTGCTGCGTACCGATTACGGCGTCCACGGCGGCCAGCTAGCGTTTCCCGGCGGCAAGTTCGGCGACGGGGATGCCACCATGCTCGACACCGCGCTCCGCGAAACCCGCGAGGAAGTCGGGATCCAGGAGACGTCCGTCCAGGTGCTCGCCCAGTTGCCCGTCGTCGACACCGTCACCACCGGTTTTCGCATCTACCCCTTCCTCGGGCGGGTCGAGCGACCCGACGGAGACTGGTGTTTCGAGCCCCGCGAGGTCGCCGAGGTCATCGAAGTCGACGTCCAGGACCTCGCCCGACCCCAGGTGCACGGCGAAAGCGTCGAGAAATTCGACCAACTGCCCGAGCCCATCCGCATCTCCTACTATAATGTAGGACCCCACCGACTCTGGGGCGCCAGTTACCGCATCGTCACCCCCCTCCTTCCCCGCCTCCTCAACGGCGAGTGGGATATATAACCCGCAATTTAACAATCCCTTACACTGCCCACAGCCCCATTTCGTAATTGACCTCCATGTCCGATTCCACTATTATATAGGTACCTCCCCCCTGTGAGTCCTCCCGCCAGATCAAAGCTGGAAGGAGACCGCTGTGGAGCGAACCAGTCCGTATCGACATCGAGGGAACGCACACCCTCCATACCCACGTATACCGCCATTGGTGCGGGAGCCAGAGCGCACGTATGCGTGCGTCCCCAAACCCCTGCGCCTGCTCGACCAACTCCGGCAGGCCCTTCGCGCGTTCCACCTCAGCCCCCGAACCGAAATAGCATACGTGTCGTGGGTCAAACGATTCGTCCTCTTTCATGGCAAGCGCCACCCCGCCGACCTCGGCGAGAAAGATGTCGAGCAGTTCCTCTCGTGGCTCGTGACAGAGAAGCACGTGTCCGCGTCGACACAGAACCAGGCCAAGTGCGCGCTGCTGTTTCTCTACCGCTACGTACTCGACGATCCCCTCGGATGGATCGAAGGGATCAAGCTCGCGCACCGGCCGCGACGCCTGCCCGTCGTGCTGACCCCCGAAGAAGTGCGCAGCGTTCTCCGAGAACTCGTCGGCCCCTCGTGGCTCATGGCATCGCTACTATACGGCGCCGGCCTCAGATTGTCCGAGTGCTGCATGCTGAGGGTCAAAGACATCGAGTTCGAACGCGGTGAAATCACCGTACGCGACGGTAAAGGAAAGAAAGACCGCGTGACCGTGTTGCCCCGGTCCGTCGCCGGGCCACTGCGCGCACACCTCAGGCGCGTGAAGCGATTGCACAAGACCGACCTCGCCCGCGGCTACGGGAGAGTGGCGCTGCCCCACGCGTACGAACGAAAAGACCCCCAGGCTGCCAGCCAGTGGGCCTGGCAGTTCGTGTTCCCCGGCACCAGAATCATCGCCGACCCCGCCACCGGCGAACTCCGAAGACATCACCGCCACCAGACCACACTGTCCCGCGACGTCAGAAACGCCGTCCGGTGCGCCGGCATCACCAAGCACGCCAGTTGCCACACACTCAGACACTCATTCGCCACCCATCTGCTCATGTCAGGCACCGACATAAGGACCATCCAGGAACTCCTCGGCCACCAGAACGTCTCCACAACAGAGATCTACACCCACGTACTAAACAAAGGAGC
>CBDVDJ010000398.1:0-3792 GCA_965372695.1 uncultured bacterium | reverse complement strand
AGAGGCAGGTGAGGTTGGCCTTGCAAGGGTCCCCCTGGACCACGGTAAGCCCCGGATACAGCCCCGCATAGTCGCCGTAGCCCGGCGGGTTGCACCCCACCCAGTCGTCGGCGTCCGTGTCGCCGACACTTTCGTCCTCGAAGTCCTCGTAAGCGACGACAACGCCGTTGCGGTCGGTCACACTCAACTGGTCGAGGATATACCCGCCGTCGGTATTCCATAGTCCATCCTCGTCCGACCACGCGCCATCGGACTCGAAGTAAAACCGGAAGCGAAGGGCGCTCGAATGAACCGTATCGGCGACCGCCACACTCAGTGTGTCGGAGCCGACGCCGTCCCACGTGCCGATGCCGCCGTAGATATCGGTCCACTGTTCGTCGCACTCGTCGAATTGCAGCCAGGTGGCGTCGTAACCTGGTTCCGAGTCCCAGTGAATGGCGAAATGAATCTCGACGCTGTCGGCCACCGACAGGCAGCCCGCCGTACACAACGCCTGGGCCCAGCTATTGCCGTACCCCGGCAGCCGCGAGTATCCGCACAGCACTATGTCGGCCGCGTCGGGACGGGCGCCGCACCACATCGACTGAGCGCCCTCGAGCGGGACCAGGCCGCCGGAGATACCGCCTCCGAGCCCCGCGAAATCGTCGACGTGGGTGAACACGTGCGTCTGGGCCGTTATATCCACCGACGCCCAGCCTTCCGTCACGCAGTTCGGCCCCGTATCGAACGTGTTGTATACGAGCCAGGTCGTCCCCTGGGCGGCGGCACGGCTCGCCCGTAACGCGCCCGGGCCGGCGTCGAGTCTCGACGCGGCGGGCAGGTCGACGCGGATCTGCGGCTGTGGCGCCGCGGTGTCGCGCGCGGTGGCGCTGCCGGAGACGGCCAGGATTGCGAACAGGATCACGATTGATATGGGTTGGAAGTTTCTCATATCGCCCCCCCAGGCGGAGTTTGAAACAGCATCCGGGTCGGCTTGGTGGTCGGCTGGTCTCCGGGCGTTTCAAACGGATGCGGCGGCACGGGCTGCGGCGCGGAGCTGGCAGGGCGTGGGACGGGGCGGATGTAGCGGGGTGGCCGCGCCCGCTGGTTCTCGGAAAGCGCCCTTACCCCTGATCGTTACAGAGTTTACCATACAAATGTCTGTATGTCAACCGGCGAATTAACTCATCCGGGGCCGGAAGCCACCTGTACTACGAGCGGAAGCCTCAGAATGCATAGAAACGCCCGGCACATCACTGATTCCGAACTTCGATCGATCCCGGGACGGCCACGTAGTCCTCGAGGTTCATGCGTTCCATAATCTTCACAAACCTCGGGTCGGAACGAACCGGATCCCAATCAGGGCTTACGGGGACAAAAGTGAGAAAAAACGAGGGACGGTCCAGGGCTTTTGCGAGCGCTTCCAGCGCAAGGTCTGTCTCACCAAACATCATATGCAGGCTGGCGATCCCCTGCCAGGGACCGTCGCCGGTTTCTTCCACTTGCTTCATGTATCCGTCGAGTTGTTGACGCCGCATACCGTCGTAGCCGGAGGTCCGGTAAATCTCTTCGAGCTCGGCGATCTCCTTTTCACTTTCTCCAATCAGCCGCATGTACCTTATTCGCCATTCCATGGCCGTGTCGTGGTCTCCCATTGCGTCATACGTATCCTGCATCAATAAATAGAGCAGATAAAAGTCCGCATCCATTTCGAGGGCTCTTTCCAGCTGCGCGACGGCGTCTTCATATCGCCGCGCGACCATTAACGTCCAGGCCTTGATTGCGCCGGTCATCGGTGACAAGGGATCCAGTTCCTGGGCTATCTCGATTTCGGACAGCGCTTCGTCAAAACGCCACAAGCACCTCAGCATTTCGCCAAATGCCTGGTGTGCGGCCGCATTGTTTGGATCCACCGATATGGCCTGGCGGAATAATTTCTCACTTTCCGTCCAGTTCCAATCATGTACATACGCGGTGTTGGCCAGCACGGCGAGTGCCTCCGCCTGCCGGCCATCCAGCTCGAGGGCGCGCCGCGCCAGTGCATTTGCCTTGGGAACGGCTACTTCTGGATCGAGCCCGCCATGATCGACAATGTACGAATACGCGCTTGCTAACGCCGAGTACGCCGCGGCGTACTCGGGCTCGAGTTCAATCGTCTTCTCGAAACAGGGAATGCTCTCCTGGAGTTCACCCGAGCGGGTTCGTTTGTTCAGGAGAAAGCGCCCTCTCAAATAGGATTCCAGTGCAAGGGGGTTAATTTCGCGGTTGTCCGTCAGGCCGCGTTCCTCATCCGGCGTCAGACGTATATGAACCTCTCTGAAAATGGCCTGTGCGATCTCGCTTTGCATCGCCAGGACGTTTCGCAGATCCCGGTCGTAGGTGTCGCTCCAGATGTGCGTATCATTGCGAGCGTCGATCAGTTGTGCCGTGATCCTGACTCGATCCCCAAAACGAAAGATCGATCCCTCGATGACGGCGTCGACTCCAAGTTCCTTTGCGATTTGTGGAAGCGACAAGTCGGTGTCCTTGTACCGCATCGCCGATGTCCTGGATATCACCTTCAGCGAGCTGTTTTGCGCTATTCTGGCCGTCAGCACCTCGGTCATGCCATCGACGAAGTATTCCTGTTCGGGATCTCCGGTGAGGTTTTCCAAGGGCAGCACAGCTATAGAGCCAATCGCACCGGCCACCGGTGTAGAGAGTGTATTCCACACGAAGACAGCCAACGCGACGAAGGCAACCAGAACGGCGGCTGAAAGACCCCTCCGGCGGGGCGTCGCCCACAATAAACCCGAACCGGTCACAGACGGCCCGGACGCGGCCCCCTGTCGAAACGCTCGAAGCCTGCGAGCCAGCTCGCCCATGCTGCCCGGACGACGTGACGCGTCCTTGGTCATCGCATCCAGAACAATGGACTCGAGCTCCGGCGGCACTTGCCCACGCATCTTCGAAATCGGTCCGGGTTCGCTGTGCTGAATCGAATATAAAATGGCCGCTTCGTGGGTCCCCTTGAATGGAGTTGTTCCCGTCAGCAGTTCGTACAAAACGACCCCGAGCGACCAGACATCCGACCGGCGATCCACGTCATCGCCCCGCGCCTGTTCCGGCGACATGTACGACACCGTACCTACCGTCATCCCCTTTCTCGTCACCTTTGTCATGCCCGCGAGCTTTGCCACACCAAAGTCCAGGATCTTGACGACCCCGCCTTTGGTGACCACGATATTGGCCGGTTTGATGTCTCGGTGGACCATCCCCGCCTTGTGCGCTTCCGCCAGACCTTCGGCCACCTGGACGGCAATGTCGACGGCCTCGTTGATCGGGAGCGGGCCTCTGGCGATCTTGTCCTTCAGCGTCTCGCCGTCATAGCAGTCCATGCAGATGAACATGCGGCCGTCCGGTGTCTCATCGATCTCGTGGATCGTGCAAATGTTGTGGTGCTGGAGGGCGGAGGCGGCCTGCGCCTCGTTGGCAAAACGAGTTTTGGCCGAGTCGTCACGGGTGAGTTCGGCCGGGAGGAATTTGAGGGCAACGGTGCGTTTGAGCCTGGTATCCTCGGCCTTGTAGACGACACCCATCCCGCCGCTGCCGAGCTCCTCGAGGATCTTATAGTGAGATACAACCTGACCGATCATCCTGACAACGCCTTGTAACCCCCCGGTGACCGGGAGGGTGATCTACATCATTTCAAAAGCACCATCTTCCTTGTCGCCGTGTACCTCTCCGTCACGAGCTTGTAGAAGTACACGCCACTCGACACCTGCGCGCCGGCGTCGTTGAGACCGTTCCACCTGGCCTCGTGGATCTGCCCGG
>CBDVDJ010000397.1:0-3794 GCA_965372695.1 uncultured bacterium | reverse complement strand
CATCTTGCGTTCGACGGGCCCCGTGATCTCGACGCGGCGGTCCTGCAGGTCCGCCGGGATCGGGGCGACTTTCCAGTCGCCTTCGCGAATGGCCGCTGTTTCATGGAGAAAATCGGGCATCTCGCCGTTTTCGATGCGCCGCTGCCGCTCGACGCGTTTCTCCAGGAGTTCGAGGCGGGTCGGCGCAAACGCACGGACCAGCTTCGCGACGAACTCGAGCGCGCCGGGACTCAGGATCTCCTGGTATTGCGGCGGGAGATCGCCGCTGATATTGACGGGGCCGGATTGACCGCTACTGGGCATGATGGGCCTCCATAAGAAACTCGAACCGACCTGAGCGTCGGTTTCTTGGTGACGGATTTCTGTCGCTTGGGAATAAGGGGCGCGCGCCGGACGGCGGCCCTTCTGCAATGGCTAAGAGGTTCTCAACACCAGGGCGTTCCAGTCGACCTGCATATTGTCTCGCAAAAACGCCCCGATGTCAACCAGTCAGTTAAATTCAGCGGACATGCCGATACTTTTGTCCGCAATAAATCCGGTCTCTTGTCAAAGGTCGAGGCCGACGGTCACCGCCATGCTGGCGCTCCCGTAGTCGTTCGAGTATTCCCATAGGTAGGCGTCGAATGCGCCCCCTCCATTATTCATAAACGTCAGTCCGTCGCCGGGAAAGCCCGGCACCCACACCGTATACCACGAACATTGACCCGTCTCCGGGTTACATGTCGGCATCCAGAACCCTCGCGTCGAACACTCGCCATCTGTACAACTCGTCGCGACGAGATTGGTAAAAATCTTTGACATTTCCCTGACGGTGATACTGGCGACGTACGGTACGGTCAGGCCGCTCCCCTGGTCCGTCGCGATTTCGTAGTCCACCGTCGCCTTGCACGCGGGCATGAACAGCGTGTCGGGATTCACGTCGACGGTACTGTAGCCATTGCCGTTGTTGTTGTAGGTGCGGGCAAAGTATTCGGTACAGACGAACGTCTGTCCGCCGGTGCAGAATCCGGTGCCCGCTCCCATGATGGATGCGGTGGTCGTGAACCCATCGGAAGAGAAGGCGTGATTGTACGTGATCGACGATTGGACCGGCAGCGCGCGCGCCGTCACCGGGATCACAGACGACTTGAACAACTCGGAGTAATTCGCCGTTTCCGCGTAAAACCCCTCCGTGATGATCCCGGTGCAGCCGCCGACCCCCAGTATCCTCGCGCCCGTCCACGTGGCGGAGAACTTGCCCGCGGCATCGGTGGTGCCGTGGGTGAACTGGCCGTAATCGCGGGTCCAGCGAATGGTCACGGCCTGGTCGGCGACGGGGCCGCCTCCGCCGGTGGTGACGGTGACGGTAAACGTCACGAGGCAGTTACTGAGTGAGCCTTCGTCGATGGCGATGTTGTACACCTCGTCGGTCGACGCCGACAGGGAAATGTAGAGTTCGCCACAGTTGTCCAGCAAGTCGTCGGTCTGCTGGAGGAATTGGTCGAGGCCGGTGAGCAGGAGACCCGACATCGCCCATTCCTGTGCTTGGCGGATCATGGCTTTTCCGACGCTGTACCTTTCGGCGGCGCACTCCGAAGCTCCCCTGGCGGAGTAGGCGCGAACGAGAGCGTCCATCGCGACCCTGAGGTCGGATTCGATATCGTTGAAGCCCCAGTAGTCGGCGGTCTCGGTGTATTTCAACAGCAGATGCATGGCGGACACGCTCGGGTCGAGGCCGGCCGACCGGATGGCTGAGTCGGCGAGCTTTCTCAGGATCGGACCGGCGCCCTGGACGGCCAGTTGGCGCAGGTCCTCCCAGCCGTTATCTGCGGCCTCTTCGGCATAGCCGAGCAGCTTGCCCAGGATGTCGAGGCCGGGGAAGCCCTGCCCGTACTTGCTCGTCTCCACGATCAGGTACTTGAGAAATTCGTAGTCGTCCATATCGTCGACGGCCGCCCCGCTGAAATGGGAGAGGGAACAGGCCAGCGTGCGGGCGCCCGGGTCGACCGCCGTGGGGGCGATCTCGCAGAACGGGGTGTCGTCGAACAGGATGATCCCGTGGCCGGCGTCCAGCTGGCAGTCCACCCCGCTGGCGGGGAGGGTGATGGTGAGAACGGCCGGTATCGCGAATTCGAGCCCGTCGGGCTCGAACAGGACGCCCTGGAGGCAATCGGAGGTATCGCGGGCCGTCGAGTCCATGGTGGTGATGCTGAGTCCGCCGAGGGGCGTGACGGTGATCGACTGGTTCGCCGCCACGGCGCCGGGGGGGATTTCCAGCGAATACTCGACGCCGTTGGAGCCTGTCGCCCGTACCGTGCCTCCGAGCGCCGGGCTGACCGTTGCCGTCCTGGCGTTTCCGGTCTCTGCCTCGTAGTCGTACAAAAGCCCGCCGTAGACGGTGGGGACGCCGCCGTCGTCATCGGGGTCGGTGGTATTCTCGCCGCAGCTGACCGGGATCAGGGCTGCGAGGACGAGTATCAACAGTATCGTCAGCGTGGTTTTCATGCCGGTTTCTCCCGCGGTTTCGATGGTGATACCTTGATTCTAACCGATATGGAGCGTTGACGGTATACAAAACAGGATCTTTTTGTCTTGTATGGTGGTGTGTCAGCAGGTGTGTCAGTAATGACCAGCCGACACGGCACATCGATCGAGGCCTATTTTTCTGCTGCGAAGCGCCGCCGGAAGGGGTATCCTTACCCGACTGCGGGGGGTGGCTTGTGCGCCCCCCGCATATTCACACGTAACTGCGGATCGCAACCCGAAGGATATTGAAATTGTCGGACAAACTGCTCTTTTCCGTGGCGGGCGCGCGCGGGATCGTCGGCAAGACGATCGACGCCGACGTGGTGACCCGTCTCACTCTGGCTTTCTGTTCCACTCTGCCCGAAGGAGACGTCGTCGTCGGCCGCGACACGCGTCCCTCGGGTGATTCTCTCCTGCACTCCGTGCTCGGCGCCGTCACGGCCACCGGCCGCGACTGCGTCGATCTCGGGATCGCCACGACTCCCACGACGGGGATGATGGTGGGGAAACTGGGCGCCGCCGCCGGCATTATCATCACGGCGAGCCACAATCCGGTGGCGTGGAACGCGCTGAAGTTCCTCGACCACCGCGGCATCTTTATCACCGGCGATGTGAGCAAAAAGGTCTACGCCGCCTACGAGTCGGGGAATTTTCACTTTGCCGACGGCGGCGGGTGCGGTCACGTCAAGGAATACACCGCGTCGGCGGAAGATCACATACGCGACATTCTCGCGCTCGACGCCATCGACGTGGATCTGATCCGGAAGCGGAAGTTCAAGGTCGTGCTCGACTGTATCAACGGCGCCGGCAGCGTCATCGCGCCCCGGCTCCTGGCGGACCTGGGAGTCACCGCCGTCATGATCAACAGCGAACCGAACGGCGACTTTTTCCGGGACCCCGAGCCCCGTCCCGACAACCTCCAGGAACTCGCCGACCGCGTCCGCGCCGAGGGAGCCGACCTCGGATTCGCGACCGACCCCGACGCCGACCGCCTCGCACTCGTCGACGGCGACGGCACGGCCGTGAGCGAGGAATATACGCTCGCGCTCGCCGTCGACCATGTATTGAGCGCCCATCCGGGGCCCGTGGTCATTAATATGAGCACTTCGTCGGTCGTGGAGAAAATTGCGCGAAATCACGCGTCCGATGTGTCACGTTCCCCAGTCGGCGAGGCCCACGTCGTGGACCTGATGCTCCGCCAGGGCGCCGCTATCGGCGGAGAAGGCAACGGGGGCGTTATTTACCCCACTTTGCACCCGGGAAGGGATGCGCAGCTCGGTATGGCACTT
>CBDVDJ010000396.1:0-3801 GCA_965372695.1 uncultured bacterium | reverse complement strand
CGCCCGCCGGTTGTCCCCCTACCGCCACCGACACCGACGGATCCGTATCCACCGCCCCCGAAAGCGTCGTCGCCCCCACCTCCACACCGTCCAGGTACAAGCGCACCGTCGATCCGTCGTACGTCAGTGCCGCGTGCCGCCACTCGCCCGTCGTCAGGTTGCCGCTACTGGCGATCAGCGTCGTTACCGACCCGCCCACACGGACACGTCCACGCAGCCGTACCCCCGAACTCGCACGAATCGTACTCAGCATGAACAGGTGCGTGCTCCCCGACGTCCCCGACGCCTTCGAGATCAAACGGGGATCCTGCGATCCCCCCGGATATCTGTCAGCGTTGAACCAGCACGCCAGCGTCAAGCCTCCACCGTTCACATCCAGCGTCCCCAGATCAATGCGGCCGTCAACACCGTCGAAACGCACCGCGTGTGCGCTGCCGTCACCCGTGCTCGCCTCGAATACAGCACCGCCCGCCAGGGTGCCGTCGTTACCCAGACCGCCGACGTCACCCGCCACCGTACCCCCACTCTCATCCAACGGTAACAACACCACCGCATCCGGATCCTGGGGAGGAGCATCCGTGTACTGGAACGTCACTTGCGAACCCGGGGTAATTGTGTTGGGTGGGACGGCGCGATCCTGAAGATTGTCGACCGTCAACGTGTATGTGATTCCGGTATCCAGTGCCGAACACGCGAGCAATACCGTAACGAAGTCCGGCGCGAGAGTGGCGGATGTAACCGCGACCCCCTGGTCCACCGAGTAGTTTGCCGCCGTCTCCGCTCCCGTTTCCTCCACCGGCTCCGAAAACACAACCTCTATCTGTGTGGGAATGTTGGCGGCGGTCGCTGCCAGGACGGCCGGTGGTATCGAGTCGATTTCAATTGTGAATACTGCCTGCGTTATCACGCTGGGGTTGAGACTGTCCTCGAACGCACGTGCCATGACCGTAGCCGTGCTGTCCAATGTAAATGGCACCGAATACAGGTTCGACGTGGTCGTCGGATCCGCGCCATCGATCGTGTAGTAGATGGAAGCACCGGGTGTCGCCGTCTGCAGCGTCACATCGACAGGGCCGGTGAATGTGCCCCCGTTGGGTGAAATGGCCGGCGCAGCGACCATAGGCACCGAATCGACCTGTATGCTCTGCGTCGCAATGCCGTTGGCGCCGTTACCGTCCGTGACCGTGAGCGTCACCAGAAACGAGCCGCTTGTGATATAAGTGTGAGTGGTTGTCGCGCCGCTTGCCGCAGGAGCGCCGTCACCAAATTCCCAGTTATACGCCGACAGCGACACCCCGTCGGGGTCGAATGAGGCGGTGGCGTCGAACGAGACGGTGAGGGGCGCCAAACCCGAGTCGGGCGTTGCCGTAAAGCTCGCCACCGGAGGCTGGTTCCCGCCAGCCAACACCCGTATGTCCGCTTCGCTCAGCGCCACATCGTACAGCCGCACGTCGTCAATCAATCCGTCGAAGGGATCACCCCAGGACACCGGCTGGTTGCCGATGGCCACCGGCACAGTCAGGTCGGAGGCCACGATACCCGTTTTGGCTCGCGAAGCGACCAGGGCCCCATCCCTGTAGATTTTCATTTCGGCGCCGTCGTACGTGACGACCACGTGATACCAGACGCCCGTTTGAATCTGGCCGACATTCGACGCGAGTGTTGTTGTGGTTGAGCCGGTTTTCAGGCGGAATCGAAGCCCCGTCCCGTTGATCGTACTTAGCATCCACCAGTGTTGGCTTTCCTGCGTCCCGGTGGCCTTCGAAATGAGCCGCGCATCATGGATATCGAAGTCATCGGCGCGCATGCGCAAGGCCACGGAAAAGCCGCTGCCGCCCCCGACATCGACAGCACCCAGGTCGACGTAGTCATCCACGCCGTCGAATTCGAGCGCCCCGGCAAAGCCGGCGCCGGGCTGCCACGTGGGACCGTTTACCAGAACGCCGTCCCACAACCCGACGATATCGGGCGCCACCGTACCCCCCGATTCGTCGAGCGGCCAGTATGCAACGGCGCTGTCGAGATCAACCGGGCTCGTAACAAATACTGTGTCGCTCATCGAAGACCACAGCTCTCCGTCATCGACCGTGAGCTTAACGAAGTAAGCACCATGGTTGTTGTAAATATGGTTGACGACGATCCCGCTATCGACGTTGCCATCTCCGAAGTCCCAGCTGTAATTCAATGTGTCGCCATCGGGATCGACGGAGGAGGTAGCGTCGAACGTAATGTCGAGCGGCAGGAAACCGCTCTCGGGGTTCGTCGTGAAACTCGCGGACGGCCGGGTGTTCGCAGAGCCTTTGATCATCGTGAAGCGGTCGCGTTCGACGCCGGTATTATCGACGAAGACGGCATCGAGCCGATTGGAATCGACTTCAACCACGACAAAACCCAGCCGGGGCTCCGACGTGACCATCACTGGATGGTCCAGAGTGCCACCCGGCACCACCAACGACGAACTGCCCATAACCATGTACACCGCACCCTCGTTCGGGCCGGGACCCAGTGTAGGCTTGACATACAAATCCGGGTTGGCGTCGACGATCATGGACGGAACCAGTGTCGACGAGTCCGAATAATGGCCGTCGAGAAGGAAGGACCGCTCGTACGAATGACCGTGCCCGGTCAGGACGAGATCGACTCCACCCGCCTCCAGAATCGGCAGCGCGTTTTCACGCATGTCCTTCATGGCGCCACCGCTGTCGGCAGGGTCGTCGGAATCGTGATTACTCTTGGTGTAAGGGGCGTGATGGAAGAACGCAACGATCCAGTCCTGCGTGGTCGCGGCAATGTCCGCTTGCAGCCAGTTCATCATTGAGCCGGTCGAGGATCGGTCGCTCCCCTGGGAATCGAGACAGATGAAATGAATATTGCCGCGGTCGAACGAGTAGTACGCCTCCGTTCCCGACGACACGCCTCCCGCCTGCGCTCCGTCCGGCAGCGTGAAGAAATCATAGTAGTCGTTGTTGGCCCCGGAGCGAATGTTGTCGTGGTTGCCACGGGTGGGCCACAAGGCCGTGTTTCGCAGCAACTCCTGGTAGGGGTCGAACAGACCCTGCTGATATTCAGTGTCCAGTCCGCTATAGTAGGCGTTGTCGCCGAGGAGCATGACCTGGTCAGGCCGGTTCCCGGCGTCATACGTATAATAGGCGTCGCGGACTCCGGCGATATCCCCTACCTGAAAATTGCCGGAATCGCCCAGGACCAGCACCCGTGTCGGCTCTCGACTGCCCGTTGCCGGAGGCAGATCGAAATAGTGATCGCTATCGTGGCCGGCCAGCGTGTCTGCCAGCGTTTCGACCGAGTAATAGTAGCGTGCCCCCGCCGTCAGGCCGGCGAGTGCAACTTCGTGATAGTTGGTGTTGGTGGGGTCAAAAACCTCGAGATCGAGTGCGTTCGGAGCGCTACCGTACCGCAGGCGGCTGGCCACGGCGTCGTCAGTCCGCCACCGAACGACGATCGACGACGACGAGCTCGTTTGCAGGTAGGGACCTCTGACAAGGGTCGTCGCCAAAGCCGAGCTGACCCATGGGCCGGCGGTACAAAGGACGCCACCAACAGTGGCAACCAGCAGTACGACAAAGCGTGCCATGAATGACACGCGCGAGATTGCAGCGTAACCTGTCATGAGTTGTAGACACCTCAATATTGTAGACAGCAATTCGTAAGTATTGAGCAGCACAATTGGGATCCCCCCGATTCTGGCTGGCCAGTCGAGAACCGATACGATTCGGAAAACTCGACGTATTAGGGTACCCTATTTTGCAGATTTAGCCAACTTCTTTTTTAACAAGTACTTGT
>CBDVDJ010000395.1:0-3805 GCA_965372695.1 uncultured bacterium | reverse complement strand
ATATTGGCCAGCTCGCCGGGCATCGTGTCCTCGTTGATGTCCGGAAAGCGCGACTGCACGCCCGTCCGGGTCTCTTCGATAATGGCCTTGCGAACGTCGGCGGGAAGGCTGGCGAAATTCGGGGAGTCGCCCATGGCACTGGCCACTTCGGGAAACAGCGCGCGCGCCGCCGTGAAGAGGTGCTGGTCGCCACCCATGGCGATGCCGAGGATGACGGCGGTGCGCTCGGTGTTGAGCGGACGGCCGGGATATCCGTAGTCATTGAGCGCCTCGCGCGCCGCTATCACGCCCCACTTCTGCGTCCGGTCCATCAAGTCGCTGACTTTCGGGGGGATGGGGAGTTTCCAGGCCAGGGGGTTCCAGTCGTACTCCTGCACCCAGCCGCCGATCTTCGAGTAGGTCATGTCCGGCGCTTTGGGGTCGGGATTGTAATACAAGGCCGGATCCCATCGGTTGGACGGCACCTCGCTGACACTGTCCCGGCCGTTTTTGATGTTGTCCCAGAATGTAGGGGCATCCACCGCGTCCGGCATGACGGCGCCGACGCCCACGATCGCTACCGCTGTCCGTGCCCTGTCTCTCATTCCTTCCATCCCTCTTTAAGTGTTACATGTATCCTATTGCCATTATATAGCTTGCGACTATCTATCATATAGCGCGTCCGCGACCTGATCCATATCCGCCAGCAGTGCAGCCTGCGAACGGTGGATGTCCGACAGACGGAGTTTCTGCTCGAATTCGCCGATCTCGGCGTCCGTCACGCCGTCGGCGCCGCACAACCACATCATACCCTCTTCGCCGACCTTCATGGCCGCTTCCCTCGCGTAGACCCGGCTCATCGCGGCGAGCGCTCCGGCGTCGAAGCGTGTGTCGGCCTTGGGGCTGAGCTGGTCCTGCGCGGCGGCGGCGGCCCGGCGGGAGAACGTCTCGGCCCCCTCCGCCAGGGCGACCATCTCTCCGAGCCGGAAGAGGATGTGCTGGTTCCTCGTGAGGCGCTTGACCCGCGCACGCTCCATCACTTCCGCCAGCGCGTGGAGGGCGAGCGCGGCCGCGTTGGCGCCGACGGCCGGGTGCTCCGCGTGGAGGGCTTCCATTTTGCGGGCCTTGTCGTGGTAGTGCTCGCCGCGTGTCTTGAGGTGGAACTGCCACCGGTCGCGGCTGATCGTCATTTCCATTATCTCCGACGTGCCCTCGTAGATCGTCGTGATCCGGACGTCGCGTTTGTACTTCTCCACCATGTACTCGCGCGAGTAACCGTAACCGCCCAGCGCCTGGATGGCCGCTTCGGCGGCGGCGCAGCCGGCCTCGGTGGCGAGGTATTTCGAAATCGCCCCCTCCGTGTTGAGGGCGCCTTCCCCGGAGTCGATGCGCTCCGCCGTTTCTTCGACGAACGCACGCGCCGCTTCGAGCCTCACGGCGTGCGGCACGATGAGCTTGTGGGTGTAGCCTGTTTTTTCCGACAGCGGGCCGCCCGCCTGGATCCGGGTGGTGGAGTACGGGATCGCCCGGTCGAGCGCGGCCCAGCCACCGCCGAGTCCGAACGCGGCGACCATCAGCCGGGTGTAACCGAATACGAGCTGCGCCTGGATGAGCCCCTGGCCTTCCACCAGGCCGAGGAGGCAGTCAGCGTCGACATAAACGTCGTCGAACGCGAGCGCGGCGGTGTTGCTCGAGCGAATCCCGTGCTTGTCCTCGTGCTTGCCCGGCTCGAAGCCCTCGGCACCCTTCTCGACGACGAACCAGCTGGGGCCGCCCGGGGTGGCCGCCAGAACGGTATAGAGATCCGCGTAGCCGCCGTTCGAGATCCACATCTTGTTGCCGTTGATCCTGTACCCTATCACCTTCCCGTCCTCTTCGACGGGTGTTGCAATCGTCCGCAGAGCGGCCAGGTCGCTCCCCGCTTCGGGCTCGGTGGCGCCGTAAGCCATGAGCAGGTTGTCCTCGCCGATTCTGGTGAGCCAGTGCTCCTTCTGTGCGTCGGTCGCCCCCCACACGATGGGGTCGGCGCCGAGAAAGGTGGCGAGCACCCCGGTGGCGACTCCGAGATCTACGCGCCCGAGTTCCTCACAGACCTTGTACACATCCCACGCGCCACCTCCCATGCCGCCGTATTCCTCGGGGATGAACAGGAGCTGGATGCCGAGGCTGCCGCACATCTCCCGAACCAGTTCGACCGGAAATTCGTTCTTTTCGTCGAGTTCGAGAACTTTGGAGTCTGGTAACTCTTTCTCGCAGAACTGCTTGATCGCCGAAACCGTCAGATCGAGTGTTTCCCTGTCGAGACCACTGTTCATGAAGAGACCTCTGATATTTCTGGCATTCTGGGTTGATCGTAAGGGCCGGAACCGACCGTATGGCCGCCCAGAGACTACCACACCGGGGGCCGGATTTTCAACATTACGACAAACGCGCCTCTCCCGCAAGGGAAGGCGCGATTTCCACTGGAGGGGGCCTGACCCCACGGGCCGGCCCCTGGGGCCGGCCGGCCTCACGCCCGCCGCGCGACGGTGATCGAGCCGGCGAGGACGAGGAAGGCGCCCGCGGCGGTCAGGGGCGTGGGACGATTGCCGAAGAAGAGGAGCCCCCACAGGGCGGCGAACAACACCTGGACGAAACTGACCGACATTGCCCGTCCCGCCCGTTCGCGCATGAGTCCCCGGGTCAGAAACAACTGTGCCGTCTGGGTCAGCACCCCGACGCTGAGCAGCAGGCCCCATTCGGACGGCGTCGGCCACAAAAAGGATTTCATTGCGAGCGGAACCGAAGCGACGGCGGAAACGAGAGAGAAATAGAAGACGATGACGAGAAGGTGTTCGGTGGTGCGGAGCTTGCGAATCGTCGTGTACGCCCCGGCCGAGAATACCGACGCGACCATCGCGATGGCGACGACGGTGAGGTCGAGATCGCCGGCCCACTGACCGAACAGGAACGAAGGCCGCGCCACGAACGCGACCCCGACGAGACACAGCGTGAGGCCCGCGACTTCGCGTCTGCTCATGGATTCCGACAGCAGCAAAGACGCCAGCAGAGCGGTGAACACGGGGTTGGTGAAATGGATAACGGTGACGTCGGCGAGCGGCAGCTTCGTCACCGCGTAGAAAAAGCACAGAAGCGCGCAGAATCCGAGCGATCCACGCAGCACGAGCAGCCGGCGATTGGTCCCCCACATCGGTATCCGCGCGCGGCGCACCAGAATCGTCGAGATCACCAGCATCACGATGCTGCGAAAGAAAACGATCTCCACGGCGGGCAGCCGCTGGCCCGCGAGCTTGACGAACAGGCTCATCAAGCTGAAGAAGAACGCGGCGGCGACCATGTAGCGCAGGCCGCCGGGGGATTTGTCCTGGATATTCACCAGCCTCGTCTCGAGTCGATTTCCTGTCAGCGGGGCGGTCAACCCGCCTTGACGAGCGCCTGCTCGAGGTCGGCGATGATGTCCGCCGGATCTTCGATGCCGACCGATATACGCACCAGCCCGTCGGTGAGTCCGCGCGCCTCTCGCTCTTCCCTGGGGATGTCGCCGTGCGTCATCGTCGCCGGGTGGGTGACCATCGTCTCCACCGACCCGAGACTCTCGGCGAGGTAGCACATCTCGACGCTGTTCATCAGGGTGCGGCCGGCTTTGATTCCGCCCTTGAGTTCGAACGTCACCATGCCGCTGAAATCCGACATCTGACGCTTCGCGATGTCGTGCTGCGGGTGGCTGGCGAGTCCCGGGTAGCTGACCCGGGCAACACCCGGGTGCTCCTCGAGAAAACGCGCCACCGCCATAGCGTTGGCGCAGTGGCGCGCCATCCGGACATCC
>CBDVDJ010000394.1:0-3828 GCA_965372695.1 uncultured bacterium | reverse complement strand
CCGAACGGACGAGCCGGTCGCGCTGGCTCGCGTACCAGTTGACAGATACGTACCCGCCCTGGTCCCCCGGCACGTCGAGCACCGGGCCGACGACGGCCTCGGGCCGTCCCCAGTCGCCGTAACGATCTTCGACGCGCTGCAGATAGTGCCCGCTGTTCCCATCCCGATAGTCGGTGAAGAGAAAGACGGCGCCGCCGTTGCCGTTGGGCGCCAGCCCCTCGAAACTCTGGTTGGACGTAGAGAGCGAACACACGGGGGCTCCGTCCGGATCCCAGAGCAGCGTGCCTTCCGGGTCGAGCCGCTGCGCGTACAGGTCGGTATCGGCATCGCGCATGTCATACCACGCGACGATGACGCCATCGACGCCGTCGGACACGATCTGCGGATAATATCTGCCGTTGGCGGCGGTGCAGACCGGCACCCCGCCGGTGGACCACAATGACGCGCCGCCGGGATTGATGCGCTGTGCGAACACGTCGGCCGTTCCGGTGCGTTCATCCTGCCACGCGATGTAGGCGCCACCCATTCCATCGGAATCGATCACGGGTATCCACTGGTCGTCCGGCGCGGCCGAAACGACCACTCCGTCGGTCATCCACATCGTAGTTCCCAGCGAGTTGACACGCTGGGCAAAGACATCGGTGTTGGCGGCACGGCTGTCCTGCCACGCCACGATGGCGCCGCCGGCGTCGTCACTCGCGAGGACGATGGCGTTTTGTATTCCCGACACGGTGCAGATCGCTTCGCCATCGATATCCCACACCGCCGAGCCAATGCCATCGACCCTCTGTGCGTAGACATCGGCGCTGGAACCCCGGTTGTCTTCCCACGCGACGATCACGCCGCCGGCGCCGTCGGTCACCACCGACGCATATAACTGGCTGAAGGCCGCCGCGCTGACCACCGCGTTCGACGCCCAGACAGCCGTCCCCGAACCGTCGACGAGCTGCGCGTAGATGTCGACATTGCCACTGTTGAACACTTCCCAGACCAGCACCATACCACCGTTACCGTCGGATACGGCGTGGACATAGTAGGGGTCGGTGGTGGCGACGATGCGCACACCACCCGGCGTCCACAGGGCGGACCCGTCCACGTCGAAGCGCTGGGCGTACACGCCTTCGAGACCGGTCCGGGCATCGAGCCAAACGATTATGGTGCCGCCGGCGCCGTCGGTGACGACGATCGGATCCGACTGGTAGCCCGACACATCACAGACGATCAATCCATTGTGTCCCCACATTGCGTTCCCGGCGGCGTCCACCCGTTGCGCAAAGAGGTTATTGTCGACATCTCGGTCGTCCCTCCAGGCGATAACGAATCCCCCGGATCCATCAGCCACGATATCGCCCGTGCCCAGAGAAGCCCAGATCGACACGGCGGCCCTGCCCTGCAGCGGCCAGTCGGCGGACGCTACGAGCGGAACAAGGAGAATCGAGACAATTGAAAGGGTAATAACAAGATGGCGCTGCATGGCAACCTCCCCGGGTGAGCCGAATCGAGCGGCGGCGCAAAGCGATGGACTATATATTGAGGGCAGATCCAGGTCTGGATTACTCCATAATTATACCATCTTCTGGTCCGTTATTCGACCCCGCACGGCAATTACGCATTGCACAAACGCTTGTATTCCAGTATATTGCCACGAAGTGAATCAAGCCAACGTATCGAACCTGCCGACGATTTCCTGCGTCACGCCCGGCCTTGCTAGGACCTTTGAGAGCCAGCCGCCGTTAATCCCGGTCGAGAAACACGGTCAATAATGAGCACGGAACCATTCCAGAAACTGAATCTGATCGAGCCCCTCCTCCAGGCGCTGGAGGACGAAGGCTACGAGGAACCCACCAAAGTCCAGTACGCCGCGATCCCGGAACTCCTTGAAGGTAAAGACCTTCTGGCCACCGCCCAGACGGGGACGGGGAAGACGGCCGCCTTTGCGCTGCCTATCCTTCAGATACTCCACCAGCGGCCGCGCAAGCCGGTCAGGGACACCGAGACCCGGCCGATCCACAGAACCCACCACCGCGGAAAGAGGCGCCCTCCTTCGGGGATAGCGGCGCCGGTGCGCGTGCTGGTGCTGACACCGACCCGCGAACTCGCGCAGCAGGTCGACTCTAGTTTTCGCACCTACGGGCGCCACCTCGATTTCAAAACGGCCGTCGTGGTCGGCGGAGTACCGCAGAGCTCGCAGGTCCACGCGCTGCGACAGAACCCGGAAATCCTCGTCGCCACGCCGGGCCGGCTGATCGATCTGTGGGAACAACGGATCGTCCGGCTCGACATGGTCGAAATACTCGTCCTCGACGAGGCCGACCGGATGCTCGACATGGGTTTCGTACACGACGTGCGCAAGATCGTGTCGAAGACACCGCCGAACCGGCAGACGATGTATTTTTCGGCCACGCTCACGGGAGAGGTGGGCCGCCTCGCCGCGGACATGCTGCGCAACCCGGCACGGGTCGAGGTCACACCGGCGGCGTCGGTATCCGACGACATCGAGCAGAAGGTGCTGTTCGTCCAGGCGATACACAAACGCGAACTGATCAAGGAAGTGCTGAAGGACGAGAAGATCGAACGCGCGCTCATATTCACGCGCACCAAGGTCGGCGCCGAGTACATCATGAAGTTGTTGAAGAGCTACGGGATTTCCGCCGACGCGATTCACTCGGATAAAATGCAGAAGGACCGGCAGCGCGCGCTGGCCGCGTTCGACCAGGGCAAGCTCCGCGTACTCGTCGCCACCGACATCGTCGCCCGCGGCATCGACGTCGAAGGCATCTCACACGTGATCAACTACGAACTCCCCAACGACCCCGAGAGTTATGTCCACCGGATCGGCCGCACCGCGCGTGCCGGCGCGGCGGGAACGGCGCTCTCTTTCTGCGACGCGAGCGAAGTGTCGATGCTCGAAGGCATCGAGAAGCTCACCGGCCATCCGCTCGATACCATCGAAGACCATCCGTATCATTCCGACTTCGTCGCCGGGCTCATGATTCGAAACCGGTCCAAAGATGCGGGCGGGAGACGCCGCAAATCACGCCTCCGCCCCCGCGGCGGCCGCCGGTACGTCTGACGCATCACCAACGCCACAGGATCAACACGCCGCGCATGACGTTTACCGCGGCGGCGCAGGGTCTCCCGGGGACGGTGGGGATCCAGCCCGACTACGCGGCGGAACCCGGTATAAAGGGCCTGGTATCCGGCCGGGATTCTGTGCGGGATTTTGCGCTGGGCTTGATCAGATAATCGAGAGCTTCGTCCACTGTCTCGTACGTCTTGAATATGATGAGCAGTCTCGTCACGGTGAGGATGTCGTTGATCCGGTTGATCACGCGTGAGAGCACCAGGTCTCCCCCCGCATTCTTGACACTGGTGTACGCACCGATCAACAGGCCGATTCCCTGGCTGTTCGCCCACGACGTTCGGTGAAGATCGACGATGATTTTCGTTCTGCCGTCGGCTATGAGCTCCTTGATACAATCGTGAAACAGATCACAATTATCCGACCCGCCGATGAGCTTCCCGTGAACCTCTATCACCGCGGTGCCTCTCACCAATTTCTGGGTCAGCTTCATTGTAATACCTCCCGGGCCATGTCTTATAAAACCGAATAGTTTGTTACTCATACTCATATACAGTAAGACGCGTCGATTGTTCGAAAAGTTATGGAAAATATTCGCCGTGGGCAAAAAAAGTTTAACTTCCCCGTATACACAAATGCATAAGTCGATGTAGCGGTGGCGAGAGCCTCAGGCGGGAGACAATTGTCAGGGTCCGAAAAGCGCCTTGATCCCCCCCCATGTTGCTGCATCCACAGGTGTGGGGGCA
>CBDVDJ010000393.1:0-3828 GCA_965372695.1 uncultured bacterium | reverse complement strand
GCGGGCGAACAGAAGTTGACCGTTCCGCCTTCGGTGATCCACCAGCCGTTGGTCACCGCCACGCAACCGGGCCTGATGGCCCAGTCGAGACGGGCCGGCACGCGAATCTCGCCACGGTCGTTGAAAATACGCACAGTGTCGCCGTCGGCAATACCCCGCGTCGACGCGTCATCGGGATGCAGCTGGACAAAAGGCCCCGGGCTCAGCCGGCGGATCATATCGAGGTTGTTGAACTGCGAGTGAATGCGGTTCTTGGTATTGGGCGTCATGAAGTAGAGCGGGTAACGGTCGCCGACTTCGTCGACTGGGCCCGCTTTCCCGTCTCCCCCCAGGGCCGATTCACGGGGTTCGTGGTAACCGGCCACATCGCCGACACCCCAGCGCTCGTTCGCCTCCCGCGACACGAGTTCGATCATCCCGGACGGAGTCGGAAACACGAGGTCGGAGAAGGCCACTTCTTCGTGTCCCGGTGTGACGACGGGCCCTTCGCGCAGCCGCGCGAGCGAAAGTTCGGGAAACGGCTCCAGCCTTCGGGAGAGCCACGCATCGACCCCGGCGTCGGTCGGTTCCGGGATCGCGTCGGCGATAGCCTGGGGCGAAAACCCCAGCCGGTGCGCGAGGTGCCAGTACACCTCCGACTCGGGTTTCACCTCACCCGGCGGCTCGAGGACCTTGTCCTTGATCTGGATGTACGGGTGCCAGTAGGCGTTGATCACGTCGGTCTGCTCGAACATTGTTTTGGCGGGGAGTATTATGTCGGCTTCCCGCGCCGTGTCCGTCATGAACTGTTCGACGACGACCCTGAATTCGAGCGAACGCATCGCTTCGAGCACCGTGTTCGTGTCGGGATTCTGTGTGACGGGGTTACCGCGTTCGACCCACATCATGCGCAATGGAGGATCCGACGTATCGAGCATGCCGCGGCCGAGACGCGCCGTCGGAATCGACACGCGCGCGACACCATCGGGGATATCGGGCGGGTAGAACGCGGCCGGGTCCTTGACATCGTCGAAAATCTGGCTCTGCAGATTGGCAAATATCCAGCCGGCTCCCGGTTTTCCGATGTTGCCCGTGATGGCGAGGAGCGCGATGATCGCGCGCTGCGTCTGCCCGCTGTTGGTGTAGCGCTGCATCCCGAAACCGGTGTTGATCGTCACCGGCCGGATCGTCCCGATCAGGTCGGCGAGTTCGTAGATCGAGCCGGCCGGAATTCCCGCAACGGCCGCTGCCCGTTCGGGCGTGTAGCCGGACGCCATCCCGGCGAATCGGGAGAATCCGTAGACGTGGTTCTCGACGAATTCGTGGTCGACGTTGCCGGAACGGATGATCTCGGCGGCGACGGCCAGCGCGACGGCGCCGTCGCTCCCCGGCCGCGGCTGGATGAACATGTCGGCGTGTTCCGCCGTCTCCGTACGCCGGGGATCGATCACCACGAGTTTCGCGCCGCGCTCGAGCGCCTGTTCCACAAACACCATCTGGTGGATGTTCGTCTCGGCCGAGTTCTTGCCCCACAGCACGATCAGTCCCGCGTTGGCGATGTCCCACGGCGCGTTGTGCTTGTTCTCCCCCAGCGTGAGCCGGGTCGCCTCCAGCCCCGCCGGCCAGCACAGGTCGCCGTACGTGGTGGTGAACCCGCCGAACATCCGCCAGAACGCCCCCGCAACGCCGTTCATCAGCCCCTTGGTGCCACTCCCGTTGTAGAAGAGCACGCTCTGCGGCCCCGGATCCTCGCGGTAGAGGGAGAGCCGGCCGGAGATCTCGTCGATCGCCTCGTCCCACGTGATGCGCCGGAATCCTCCCTCGCCGCGGCGCAGCGGGTGGAGGATCCGGTCGGGAGAGTGTACGCGCTCGACATAACTCAACCCCTTGAGACAGGCGCCCTCGGGAGTCGCCTCGTTGGCCGGGTGGGGTTCGACCTTGCGCAACCGTCCGTCCTCCACGTGCGCCTTGATCGTGCACGTGCTGTAACAGTTGCGGGGACAAGCGGTCGTATAAATTTTCATCGCCTGAGGCTATCACGACTCGTGGCACGGAACAAGGCCCGCGCGACGCCGGCCGCCGGGCGACACTCGCCTTGTCCCGAAAGCGCATAAGACGTATAAATGACAGGACCGACACCACCGGAGGAACCTCGATGCCGGCCTGGAAGATCTGGATCGACACAGGCGGAACGTTCACCGACTGTATCGCCGTCGACAAAAACGGAACGATACATCGGGAGAAGGTGCTGTCCAGCGCGGCGCTGCGCGGCGTTGTGCGCGCGACGCCGGCACCCGCCAGGCTGATCGTCGACGTCGATTGGGCGGCGCCCCGCGATTTTATCGCCGGGTTCGAGTTTTCGCTGCTTGATTCTGCCGGCGACACCCGGCGTGTCGTGTCCTTCGACCCCGGCGACGGCACGATCGCGCTCGATCGCCCGCTCCCCGTGAACATCCCCGCCGGAACTGTGTTCGAGGTGAGGTCCCCCGAGGAAGCGCCGATACTGGCGGCGCGTCTCGCCACCGGCACCGCGCTCGCCGCCGATCTTCCTCCGCTGTCGATGCGCCTCGCCACCACACGCGGCACCAACGCGCTCCTCGAACGACGCGGCGCGCCGACGGCGCTGTTTATAACAGAGGGATTCGGCGACCTGCTCGCGATCGGCGACCAGCAGCGCCCCGAACTGTTCGACCTCGACATCCGCAAGCCCGCGCCCCTCTACAGCAGCGTCGTCGAGGTCCCCGAACGCATCGCCGCCGACGGGTCGGTGGTCACCCCCCTCGACACAGGCACAGGGCGCCTCGAGAATACTATTGAGCGGCTCCTGCGTGACGATGTGCGCTGCGCCGCCGTGGCACTCATTCACAGTTACGCCAACCCCGCGCACGAACGGCAGCTGGCCGCACTGCTCGAAAGAAAAGGGTTCGAGCACGTATCGTGCTCGTCCGACCTGGCCCCCTTCATCAGAATCGTACCGCGCGCGCAGACGGCCGTCGTCAACGCCTACCTCGCCCCCGTCATCGACGGTTACCTCTCGCGGGTACGCGATTCCGTCGCCGGAGGCGCGGTGCGCGTGATGACGAGCGCCGGCGGGATGTCGGACCCGGGAGCCTACCACGCCAAAGACAGTCTGCTGAGTGGACCGGCGGGCGGTGTCGTGGGCGCCGCGCGCGCGGGGCGGTTGTCCGGTTTCGATCGTATCATCTCGTTCGACATGGGCGGCACCAGCACCGACGTCGCCCGCTTCGAGGGAGACTTCGACTACGTGTTCGAACACCGCGTGGGTGATGCGCACCTCGTCGCCCCCGCGCTCGCCATCGAAAGCGTCGCCGCCGGGGGCGGGTCGGTGTGTGGTTTCGACGGAACCGGGTTATTCGTCGGCCCCGACAGCGCCGGCGCTTCGCCCGGTCCCGCCTGTTACGGCGCCGGGGGACCGCTCACGATCACCGACGTCAATCTCCTGCTCGGACGCCTCGACGGCGATCGCTTCGGCATCCCCATCGACGAGTTCGCCGCGCGCCGTGCGTGCGACGAGCTCATCGACCGTATCGGCGAACGCACCGGCGTGCGCCCGGAGCGCGGCGAGCTGCTCACCGGATTTCGTGACATCGCCAACGAGCGGATGGCCGACGCGATCCGCCGCATCTCGATCCGCAAGGGCTACGACCCGGCGGATTACGCGATGGTGGCGTTCGGAGGCGCCGGCGCCCAGCACGCGTGTTCGGTGGCCGCGCTGCTCGGCATCACACGCGTCGTCATACCCCGCGACGTAAGCCTTCTCTCCGCGCTCGGACTCGGCCACGCCGCCGTCGAGCGATTTGCCGAGCGACAGGTACTCGAGCCCCTCGA
>CBDVDJ010000392.1:0-3833 GCA_965372695.1 uncultured bacterium | reverse complement strand
GAGGTTGTCGGCGAAGCGTTTTCCGAACCCGATCCCGGGGTCGATGATGATACGGCCGCGCTCGATGCCGGCCTCGATCAGCGCTTCGGCCCGGCCGGCGAGATAAGCCGAGACCTCGGAAACGACGTCTTCGTAACGCGGCGCCTCCTGCATCGTCCCGGGTTCGCCGTACATGTGCATCAGTACGATCGGCACCCCGGGGTGATCGCGCAGCACGGACGTCATCTCGGGGTCGGAGGCGGCGCTCACGTCGTTGACCATATGGCAGCCGCGGCGAATGGCCGCGTCGGCAACCTCGGCCTTGCGCGTATCGATCGATACCGGGATCTGACGTTCCCCTCTATCGCCAGAATGGCAGATGGCGTCGAGAACGGGGAGCACGCGGTCGAGTTCCTCTCCCGCACTCACCGGTGTCGCCCCGGGACGCGTCGATTCGCCACCCACGTCGATGATGTGGGCGCCGGCGTCGCGCATGGCCAGGGCGTGCCGGATTGCGGCCTCCGGCCGGGCAAAGTCATTACCGTCGGAGAACGAATCGGGCGTCACATTGAGGATACCCATCACGCTTGGAAATCGCCCCTGCTTCAGCTCGAGGCCGCGGCACTCAATGACGCGCGGGCGCACGCCCCTGACGGGTATGGTGGGCGCGCCGTCGAGGGACGGCAATTCGTGGTTACGGGGTCTGGGATTGTTCATGAAATCCTGCGCTGCACGAGCCGGACAGCTGCGCGGCGATCACAGGAATAGTCGAAGATTCCGTGTCAGGCGCTTGCGTCGGGGTCGGCGAGCGGCGGAATGCCGCGCGGAAACTTCTCAGCGTCCGGGCGGGCGGACGGCTTTCTTTCTTCCACCGGTTTTTTAGGGGCCACCGGCTCTGCTTCGGCCACCGGCTCGAGCGTACCGCCCTCGAGCATGATCTTGATTTCTTCCGCGTCCAGGGTCTCGCGTTCGAGCAGAGCGCTCGCCATCGCGTGGAGGACGTCTATTCTGGTTTCGAGGATTTCTTTCGCACGGCCGTACATCGTGTCGATGATGGATTTGACTTCCTTGTCGATCTCCTGGGCGGTCTGCTCGCTGTAATCGATGTGCTGGTGGATCTCCCGTCCAAGGAAAATCTGTTCCTCGCGATCGCCGAACGAGATCGGTCCGAGTGAATCACTCATGCCCCACTGCATGACCATCCTGCGGGCCAGCTTGGAAGCCGTCTGGATATCCTGCTGCGCGCCGCTGCCCATCCTGTGGAGCACCAGCTCTTCGGCGACCCTTCCGCCCAGGGCCTGCGTGACCGTATCCTCGCACCAGTCTCTCGAAACCTCGTCGCGGTCGTCCTCGGGCAGGAAAAAGGTCAATCCGCCGGCGTGTCCGCGGGGAATAATAGTGACCTTGTGGACGGGGTCGGAGTACTTCAACGCGGCGCCCACGATGGCGTGTCCCGATTCGTGATAAGCAGTGAGCTTCTTGGTTTCGTCCTTGACCACGCGGCTGCGGCGTTCGGGGCCGAGGAAGATCTTGTCCTTGGCCTCCTCCATCATCTCCATGGTGACCTTGGGGAGGTTGAAGCGCGCCGAAAGGAGCGCCGCTTCGTTGGCCAGGTTGGCGAGGTCGGCGCCGCTCATGCCCGGTGTGCCGCGCGCCAGGATGCCGAGATCGACGTCGTCGGCCAGAGGAATCTTCCGTGTGTGGACCTTGAGGATGCCTTCGCGGCCCCTGACGTCGGGGAGGTCGACGATGACCCGGCGGTCGAATCGGCCCGGCCGCAGAAGCGCGGGATCGAGCACATCGGGCCGGTTGGTCGCGGCGAGAAGAATCACGCCTTCGTTGCTCTCGAAGCCGTCCATTTCGACGAGGAGCTGGTTGAGCGTCTGTTCGCGCTCGTCATGGCCGCCGCCGAGCCCGGCGCCACGATGCCGGCCCACGGCGTCGATTTCATCGATGAAAAGGATGCAGGGCGCGTTCTTCTTGCCCTGTTCGAACAGGTCGCGTACGCGGGACGCACCCACGCCGACAAACATCTCTACAAAGTCCGAACCACTCATCGAGAAGAACGGAACGCTGGCTTCACCGGCGACGGCGCGCGCCAGAAGCGTCTTGCCGGTGCCCGGAGGGCCGAGCAGGATCGCGCCCTTGGGGATCCTGCCGCCGAGACGCTGGAATTTTTTCGGGTCGCTCAAAAACTCGATGATCTCCTGCAGTTCTTCTTTCGCCTCATCCGCGCCGGCCACGTCGTGAAATGTCACTTTGGGCCGGTCGCCGCCGAACAACCGTGCGCGGCTCTTGCCGAACGAGAAAGCCCGGTTACCACCCGACTGCATCTGGCGCATGATGAGTAACCACAAACCGACGATCAACAACAGCGGCAGGCCGGAGGTAACGAGTTTGACCCAGAGGCTGCCGCCGGGTATCTCGCCCTCGATGATTGCGGTTTCGTTCGACGCGAGAATCTTCTCCGGCAGGTCCTTGTCCTCTGCCGGCAGGACGAGCATGAAGTTCTCTACCTTGACCTCGCGCTGCTCGACGGGGTCGCCGCCGCCCGGGATGGGAATGATAGCAGGGGCCGCCAGCTTGCCTTTGACCTCGAGGCCCTTGAACGTGATTGTTTCGATATTGCCGCTGTCGATCTGATTGAGGAACTCGGAGTACGAGATGCGGTATTCAGGCATTTTGCCCATCTCGAACATCTGGAATGCTATAAGCAGGACGAGGACCAGAATGACCCAGAAAACCATTGCTTTCAATGGCTTACCGGATTTGGTCAGGCCGGGCTTCTGTGACGGGCCTTTCTGGCCACGATCGGAACGATAGTTCGGGTCTCGATTGTCAGACATAAGATATTGTCACCAATAAAGTTACTACTCAGGGCGGGGGCTGTTGGCGAATTCCACTGTCGCGATATACGGGAGATTCCGGAAGCTTTCTTCGTAGTCGAGTCCGTAGCCGATCACGAATACATTCGGGATGTCCTTGCCTACGTAACGGATAGGTATCCGACTGGCGCCCGCCAGCCCTTTTTTGAGGAGCGTACACACCTCAATGCTTCTCGGGCTGCGTAACTGAAGCACATTTAGAATATATGCCAGAGTTGTGCCAGTGTCTATTACATCTTCCACGATAAGGACATCCCGGTCCGCTACGCTGCAGCTGAGGTCATCCACGATCCGCACCTGGCCGCTCGAAGACATCCCGTTCTCGTAACTCGACACGTGCATGAAGTCGATATGGTGCGGGATATCCATCTGCCGAATCAGGTCCGCCAGGAACACGACGCCGCCCTTGAGCAGGTTGACCAGGATCGGGATTCGACCCCGGTAGTCACGCTCGATTTCGCCCGCCAGCCTCGATACGATGCCGGCGATTTCGTCGGCGTCGATAAGGACCGTTCCGGGCCGGGCAATTGTTGTTTCATTCATACAATCAGACGTCGGTTTTATTCCGCGCTTACGGTGATTTTGAGCACTTTGTCGGTGCCCGCTGTGATCCGCGTGGTCTCGGTGGTGGTTATTCCGACCAGCCAGAGGATCTTGTCCCGGTCGCAGACGACCAGGGCTCTGTCGCGCCGGCGCAGGGGAATCTTTCGGTCGATGAAAATATCGCTGAGCTTCTTGCTCCCCTTCATGCCGAAAGGCCTCATGCGGTCGCCGGCTCTCGGCGCGCGAACGGTGAGCGGAGGGTCGACTTCGGCCAGCGCGAAGTATGCCACGCCGGCCGGGGCATGGCTAGCTGATTCGAGGATCGCGGGCTCGCGGGCGATAAATTTCTGTGGATCAAACTCGTCATCGCCGCCCACTTCGCCCACTTCGTGGACTTCGCCCACTTCGCCCACTTCGTGGACTTCG
>CBDVDJ010000391.1:0-3836 GCA_965372695.1 uncultured bacterium | reverse complement strand
CGGCGAGAACGTTGGCGTCTATCGTGATCTCTTCGTTGGCGTCGAGCGAACCCTTCTTGCGACAGTAAATCGGGTATTCCCTGTTTTCCTCGTAGCGCGAATAATAATAGTAGTCGTCCAGTCTGTAAGGCACCGATTCGTCGTTCTGCTTGATCCGGCCTTTGATTTCTGCGAACAGTTCGTCCTCGAGGGCCTTTGTGTGAACCATGCGCGCATCGGTATAAGCGTTCTCGGCTTCCAGGTACGCGATCACGTCGGGGTTTTCCCGCTGGTTGAGCCAGTAGTAATTGTCTACACGGACGTCTCCGTGCTTCTCCAGCCGGGTCGGCTCGACCTTGCAGACCGGGGAACTGTCTTCGCCCGCGGCGGCGACTTGAACGCCCGCCACCGACACCAGTAATAACGACAATACGAGACATGCTGATCGACGCATGATGATAGCCTCCCGTTGGGTTTCGCCTTGATGATGGAATGGATCGATTGTAAATCGATTTGACGATACGTCAAGTGGAGCGTGGAAGTTTCCCGCGGGCTGAAAAGCAATGGTGCGAGGGGGCGGAATTGAACCGCCGACACACGGATTTTCAGTCCGTTGCTCTACCGGCTGAGCTACCCTCGCACCTGATATTCGGGGATCAAGATAGACATAGTAAGTAAATTGACTCTCCGGGTCAACCCCGATTTTGCGGCTGCCACGCCCTCTATTTACCTTTATGTCAAGGAGTTGGGGATGCCGGAGCCGGGCCCGTTTTCGCCCGTGATTCCGACAGCCGGCACCCATCCGCTGTGGAGAACCACCCGTTTTTGTGCTACATATTGAACGGGGACAATTTGTGAAAACTCACGAAGACATAACCGTTATACCCGCCCCGAAGAAGCTGAGGCGACTGACGGGCGAATTCGTACTGGCGTCGGGCACAAGGATCCTGACCGAACCCGGGAACGAAGCGCTCGCCGCAACGGGCTCGCGCCTGGCCGCCAGACTCAACACGGCGACCGGATTCGAACTGGTGTCGGATACGTCCTCTCAGCCGGAAGCCCCGAAAGGGACGATTTTCCTCACGACCCGGAGGGACAAGCAGTTCGGAGGCGAAGAAGGGTACACGATAGAGGCGCTGCCCCGGGCCATTACCGTCGAAGCGGCAACTCCCGCCGGGATAGCCCATGCGGTGCAGACGCTGAGACAGCTGTTGCCGCCCGAGATCGAGAGCGACAGACCGGTCGATCTCGGCACGCCGTGGACCATTCCAGCGGTCCGCATCAAGGACGCCCCCCGCTTCGTCTGGAGGGGCATGCTGATGGACAGCTGCCGGCACTTCGTGGGCAAGGACTTCCTCTACAAAACACTCGACCTGCTCGCATACCACAAGATCAACCGCTTCCACTGGCACCTCACAGAAGACCAGGGGTGGCGGATCGAGATTTACAAATACCCGAAACTCACCGAGATCGGCGCGTACCGGACCGACAAGGACGGCCGGCGCTACGGCGGATTCTACACCAAGGAAGACGTCAAGTCGGTCGTTCGCTACGCGGCGGAACGCGGCATTATGGTCGTCCCCGAGATCGAGATGCCCGGCCACTGCGTCGCAGCCCTGGCGGCCTACCCGGAGCTGTCGTGCACCGGCGAGACGATACCGGTGGCGACACGATGGGGGGTGTTCGATGACATTTACTGCGCGGGCAGCGACCGGGTTTTCGAGTATCTGGAGGACGTGTTGACCGAGGTGGTCGAGCTCTTCCCCGCGCCGTACGTCCACATCGGCGGAGACGAGGTCCCGCCCACGCGATGGCGGGAGTGCGCCCGCTGCCGCGCGCGTGTCGAACAGGAAGGCCTGGGGGGCGCCGGAGACCTGCTCTGTTATTTCATCAACCGGGTGGAAAAGATCCTGGCGGCGCTGGGCAAGAAGCCGATCGGCTGGGACGAGATCGTGTGCGACGAGCTCTCCGAATCGGCGACGGTGCAGGTGTGGCGGGGGATGGAACACGCGGCGACGGCCGCGCGCCTCGGGCACAACGTGATCGTCTCACCCACAACAAACGCATACTTCGACTACCCGCTCGAAAAGATCGACCTCGAACGCGCCTACGAGTTCGAACCGATGCCGGTTATCATCCCGCGCCGGGCCCGCGACCGAATAATCGGGGGCGAGTGCATGATGTGGACTGAACACGCGCCCCGGGACGTGATCGAGTCGAAGCTCTATCCCCGCATGGCCGCATTTGCCGAACGGCTGTGGTCGCCGGACAAGATCAGGTACGACGACTTCCATCGGCGGCTGCAGACCCACTACAAGCGCCTCGACCTGCTCAACGTCGATTACGGCCCCGAATCCGCAGCGAAGAAAACACCTTAGACGGGGTGCGCCCGGACGAGAAAAACCGAAGGGGGCGTGATTCGCCCCCCTCGGTCAGATGCGCCGGGAGTGGAAATATCGGCGCAGCGCTCCGCGAATGTGTGCATTGCCCATACCGGGCGGGATCAGCTCGCCACGGTGTCGAGCAGATTTCCTATTTCGGTGAGCAGACCTTCCAGGTCGAACGGCTTGTAGAGACAAGCGTCGGCCTTCGACCAGGTCGCCACGAAATCCTCTCGTATGTCGTTGTCCAGCTTTCGCGCCGTGATGAGAAGTATCTTGAACGGATCGATCTTTCCCGAATCCATTTCTTCCTTGAGTATGCGCGAGACTTCGTAACCGTTCTTTCCGGGAAGCATCACGTCCAGGATCATGATCGCGTATTCGCCTCTGCGCCCCCTGTCGAGGGCGTTGAGGCCGTCGTAGGCGACGTCGACGAGGTATCCTCTCAATACGAGACTGTACTTGATAGTATCGACGATGTCTTGTTCGTCGTCGACCAGCAGTATCCTGAGGCTATCCATGTAACCACTCCTTCAGAGGCCATGGGGCGGAATCAACGCCCCAACTCGACCACAATGGACTCGATCTCCGACGCCATCTTATCCGTCATCGACCGGACCAGAGCTGCGCGCGCCGTATTAATCCGGCGCGCCGCAATATTGAAAATCTGTGAAAAAGTTCCGGGTCCGCCGGCATCGCCCGTCACGTCGGCCGTGTGGCAGTCCCCTATAACATAGCTGTTGAACATGAACGACCCGTCTTCGCACTGGACGAACTGCTGCGCGAAAACTCCGGCAGGATCCGGCGCACCCTCGCCGGGCTGCCCGAGTACGAGGGCAAACGCCAGCTCTGTGTCGATCGTCCATACGTGAAACGAGTTCCCCGCCGCGGAATCCCTGCCGGGATTCAGAACGGGCGTCCGGCCCCACGACTGGAATATGTCCTCCCAGTTTTCGACGTCCTGTTTGCCCAGGGCATAAAACGTCAACGGCCTGCGGGCGCCCAGGGCGCTCTCGGCGATGTCGCACGCCGTCCGTGTCCGGGCGAGAACGCACGCCGTGTGTCGGTTCTGGGGTATCATTACCGATACACGCGTTCCGATGCCGATCTGGCTGTCGATGTCGAGCCAGCCGCTCTGGGCCTCGACGAGGGCCTTGGAAATACTCAGTCCCAGGTGGGCTCCGCGGCCGTGTCCCGCGTCACCGGTACGATGGAATCGGTTGAATAAATTGTCCAGCGTCTCGCTGCTCATCCCCAGGCCGGTGTCTTTCACCCTGACCTCGAGCATCCGGGGTTCTCCCAGAGTGCCCCAGGGCAGGAGACGCAGGTCGTCGCTGACCTTTTCGACGCCGGCTTCGAAGACGTCGACGTGGATATCGCCGTCTTCGGGGGTGAATTTGAGCGCGTTGCTGAGCAGGTTGATAATTACCTGCTCGAGTTTTTCCGCGTCGATGTAAGCCTTGCTGACGCCCGCGT
>CBDVDJ010000390.1:0-3844 GCA_965372695.1 uncultured bacterium | reverse complement strand
GCCGATCTTCGTCAATTCGAAGGTCTCGTTTTCACGCCACCGGAAGTGGTTACCGTTTTTGTCCCGCACGAACCAAAGAACTACACACTCCACCAGCGCCCGCTCTCCGTCCCACGTAATCTCCGGATCTGCAATATAAATTAGCGGCTTACCGTCCGTTGCCCCGTGCGACTGAAAAAATATCCGAAGTTCGTCCCTCGCGGCCTCGAGCCTCTGCGGGCCGGCTGTCCCGTCCTTTCCGGTTTTAATGAGCCGGTAATACGGGGTAATCATATCCGGGACCCCTCTTCTCATTCCGTGTGTGAATCGCGAAAGGGTCTTCTTCACCTGCTGCTCTTTTGATTCTGGAGTCAACTGCTTCTTTTTATGCAGGGAGGTTATTTCCGCACCGGCGGGAATCCCGCTCAGCACGGCCGTCCCCAACAGCAATCCAAACACGTGTATTGCTATTACTTTCCTCAGCACTTGGATCGCCTTTTCGGAAGACGGGCACGATCGACTATTCTTTTTTGATTTGCGCTTTTGTGTCACCGGCGCGCCTCCTTTCTCTCCAATCTGAAATCGCTTCCACATACCATTCATTGGTAATTATGTACCATTGCATGAATCGATAGTGATCCTTCAATGCGGGATACATCAGCAGCGTTTCTGCGAACAAATCCACCGCCTCCTCATTCCGACCTGCCATTTCGAAAGCTGTTGCCAAGTGTTGACGAACTTCCATCGGTCTGAAACCTGCATGATTACGCATCAGCTCGGTTAGTATCTCCGTCGCCTCGTCAATCTCAATATTCGTTGTACTTTCGGTACTTGACAACAATGATCTAGCCAACGCAAAGCGGGCGTATAAAGTCATTTCGTGATCCGGGTATCTTCCGATTACTTGCCTAAGAGCCTGCTCGTCGAAATGGCCCAAAATGAAGTTGTCTCCCATGCTCAAAATGCCACCACCTCGAGACCACAGAGCGTCCAAGATTTCTTTCTCAACCGCGTCGGGCTCCCTGAATGCCAGGTCGATCGGGTCAGAGTACAGTTCGCCATCGGGGCCTTTCCAGAGGTTCTCCATCGCCGTACTGACCAAATAGATCACGCGAAGCTGGTAACGACCCGGCTCCGGAAACGTTAGATGGACTCCTTCTCGAGGCGAGAGCTGCCGTGGGTGCACAATAAAGAACGACACATTCGGGTACAAAAAAGTCTCAATACTCGCACCGGCAGCGAGCGGTTCTCCCGAGTACCCGTGACCTACGAGCCTGATCGACTCGATGTATTTAAACATTCGTATTTGAGTCTCCCCGCTCGGCGTCGTGACCTCGATTCTGAGGAACCGCATGTTCATGTCGAAATTACGCGGCGTCGGAATGTTTATAGTTTTTGGAGAGTTGTTTCCCAATCTCACGACAAACTTCACAGGTTCACGCACGACATAATCGTATTTGACCGACGATACAACAAGCGACACTCCGGTCGACGTCTCCGCCATGACGAGCCCGTGCGAACAGATTGACCCTATACAAGCGATTGAAACCAATCGCCAAACACCCGCTCTGTGACCGCCAACTCGCATTAATATTGGCTCCATTGTTGATTTCACGTTTCGCCCCACCCGGCTACTCCTCATCTTCATACAAGACAAATTTACTTGCCAATTCGTCCAACTTGCACATCTCAAATTCTTCGTTGGATCTACTGTTGAAATGTTTATTGCAAATCCATAGTTTATACAGCCGCTCGACGATATTTCTCTTTCGTTTCTCGCATTTTCTCTCCCGCCACAACATTTTGGGCACGTGGCCCGCCATCATCAAACACTTACAAGCCTCGTCATCCAGTGGCTCATGCTGGTATTCACCGGCATTGAACGGATTGTCTGTGCCATCATGACATAGATTGGGATCGGCTTTGGTTGCACCGCCTTCTGGGTCTTTCGTCTCCCCGATTCGATCTCAGCAATGAAGTAATGAACGAGTCCGATCCCGACGAGGTATAATGCATATATATCCTGATATCGCGCATGTGGCAAGTGTAATATTTACTTTACACTATCGAGTGTCGACTCGATACTCACTGTCATTCACGCCAACCGTTCGTGGCTAAAAAAAAAAGGGCGCCCGTTACCAGGCGCCCCTTTTCTCGTACTACCCCAACAAACAACTACTTCAAGAGCAGCATCTTTTTGGTCTGGACGAACTTGCCCGCCGTGATGCGGTAGAAGTACACACCGGTCGCGACCGACTGGCCGGCGTCGTTGGTACCGTCCCACACGATCTTGTACACGTTCGCCCGTTTGTTCTCGTCGACGAGCGTGCGTACACGCCGGCCGGCGACGTCGTAGACGATCAACTGGACGTTGGCGTCATTGGCCACGGAGAATCGGATCGTGGTACTGGGGTTGAACGGGTTGGGCACGTTTTGTTCGAGGTCGAAACTCAATCTGTACACGACCTCGTACGGTCCGTACGTCTGGCCCGAACCGGTCTCAACCACTTCCTCGAGTTTGTAGTAATACGTCCGGTTGGGTTTGACCTCGTCATCGCGGTACTCATAGGTGCCACCGCTGACTTTGCCGCTGGAATCGATCAACTTATCGTTGACCTTGCCGTAGCCACCGTTCTCGAACTCGGACCGCAGGACATTGTATCCGGTCGTCCCGACCTCGAGTGCGGTCTGCCACCGCAACACGGCGCCACCCTCCTCGAGACCGGCCTCGAACGACGTCAACGCCACCGCGACCGGCATGTTGACGGCAAAAGCTCCAGGGCTCATACCCATTCCGATCGGCTCGTCATCGCGGTAGAGGGTGACCATCACCCGGCAGACGTCGGAATTGGCGATCGGCGCTACCCACGGCACTCCTCCGCTGTCGGGCACGCGCTCGACAATCGGCGTCCAGTTCAATCCGTCGTCGAGGGAGTAATGCACGTCGATGTAATCGATCCTGGTGCCCCCCGGCGACGTCCACTGGACGTCGATGATGGTACCGGCGGTGAACACTTCCCCACCTTTGGGATGAACGACCTGGGGCCGGATGGTCCGGATGGTGTCCCAACCCGTAAAGGTGTGGATGTCGGCGTTACCGGTGATTTTCACCGGTACGTATTCGCCCTGGGGCATAATCGCCTGAAAATCCGCGCGGTCGAACTTGACGAACAGGTCGTCGAATCCGTCCCCGTCGTCGTCGTAGATCTCCTCCGACCCTGGAACCACCGGGATCGTGTCCTGCAGCAGGACAGAGGAGATGTCGATGTCGTGTACGTCGAAGGTCGCCGGCGGAGACAGTTCGATCTGGCCGGTGATGAATCGTCCGCGGGATTGGAGATTGAGTGTACGCGGTGTCACACGAATGTAAGCCGCGTACTCCTTCGACGCCTCACCGTACTTCGTCACCTTCTCGTCACCGGAAGTGACGATCAGGAAGATTCCGGATCCGGTGGGGTCGAACGCGAGCGCCTCGGGGTTGTTGCCGGTCTGGATCGTGTCGATGAAGGCAATGTTGACGGTCTTCGGCGGCAGCACGACGGCGGGCTCGATCACGGACACCGAGCCAACGGTCTCGACGTTGACCACGATGACCTCGTCCGAGTCATTCTGGATGAGATACAACAGGGTTCCGTCGGGTGAAACGGTCACCGTCCTGGTGCCCGGGCCCGTCGATACCGTCGCGATCACGCTGTTAGCGGTGGCACTTCCGGGCTCGACGTCGATAATCAAGACGTCCCCTTCGGTGGTGACAACGTAGAGCAGCCCTCCGTCGGGCGATATGGTCACCGTCTTGGTCCCCTTGCCCGTCGACACCGACGCGATCAGGGCGTAGGCGAGCGTTTCGATTATCTCGATGCTGTCG
>CBDVDJ010000389.1:0-3853 GCA_965372695.1 uncultured bacterium | reverse complement strand
GGTCGAGGTCGCCCGCCTCCTTGCGGTTCTGCTCGAGGTCGCCCTGACCGCCGTCATTCTGCGCCTGTACTGCGGTGCCGAACACCAGCAGGCAGAGCGCGACCATTATCAGCGCCATCCCGTGAAATCTCATGAATGCTCTCATTATACCTGTCTCCTTGTTGCTGTTGCCTGCACGGATGTCGCGGGGCTCAATCGCTCCATCCACCGTCGCCCGATTAGACGACGCCCCCAGACAAAGGTTACGGCCATTCTGGTTCGACATATAAGAGCCCGTTCCGGCCGCCAAATCCGTCATCCACAGTAGATTCGGCCTCCGGGGGCGAGACGAGGCGGCCGTCGACCCAGTACGCGTACTGGTGCGACCCCGCCGTCAGCGCCACCGGTATCTCCCACCAGCCGCCACCGGCGTTCCGCATGGGATTGGCGGTGGGGTCCCATCCGTTAAAGTCCGACACGAGCGAAACCGCGACCGCTTCCGGCGCGCGTATGCGGAAACGGTACGGTTCGCCCGCGCGGATCACGTCTTCAGAATATTCGAGCATAGTGGGCAACTGGTCGGGCAAGAGCCGCGATCCACGGCCGCCGGGCCACCACGTCACCCCTACGGAAAATCTCTGGATATCGTCACTCGCACCCAGCGGATCGGTGTAGCGCGCGAACGCGTAACGGGCGTCCAGGTCGAAACTGCGGTTCAGCGGTATCTCCACCCCTGCGCCCAGCTGCCGGTACGAGTCGCTTTCCTCCCCCGGCAGGCGTTCGTCGAACGTCCGTTCCTGCGCCATCCCGCTCACGAAAATCCACAGCGACCCGGTCACGGCGACTCTCACACCGGCCTGCAGGAGCATTGAAGTGGCGTCGAAGACGGGGTCCCTGGCGTCGGTGACCTGTCTGTAAACCAGTCCCGACAGCATCAACCGGCCCACCGGCCGGATCGCACCCGTAGCCCCGAGCGATGCGCCCAGTTCCGTGTACTTGCCGGGGACCCCCGAATCGTCGAACGTGATAAGATTGGGATAACTGCGGCCCTGCGCACCGGCCAGCAGTTCGATGTAACCCCTCCGCCCGGACAGACCGAACGCCGTTTCGGCGCCGGCGTGAAAGCGGTTGACCGATTCCTGTACCGAATCGGCGAAGTAGTTAACGCCACCGGTGAGCCGCCACCGCCACGTGCTGCCGACCCGGCGCCGGAGCTCGGCGTTGGCCGTCGCGCCAAAGAGCGACCGGTTCTCGTCGTTGTTGAATTTTTCGAGCGTGAGGTGTCCGTCGAGGTTGACGCGCGTGCGGCTGCCGATGACGCGGGAGAGGAGGATACCGGGGATCACGTCCATGAAATACCCGCCGGGCACCTTGATGATGTCGGGACCGCTCTCGAGAAACCGGTCGTTCTCGTAGCCGCCCGACAACGATACCCACGGATACTGTTCCCACGTTTGAGCCGTCGAGACGGCGCCGCCCCCCATGATCGCCAACACTATTGTTGAGCCCAGGATGGTAAAGACGATCTGACGGAAGCGGCGCGCGCCCCTCGGGTACACGGAGACCAGCTGGGGGGAGGTTCTCCGCGTGTTAAATAGTGAGGTCCAGAACTGCATTCTCTCTTCCAAACCCGTCGTCCCGCGTCTGAAACGCCAACGGATCCGTTACCCATTGTTCCCCGTTCTCGACAAACATGTATTCATAAGTTTGAGGCGGCAGTACCAGCTCGGCGACCCATGCCCCGCCTTCCCTGCGCATGACCGTTTCTTCCGGGTTCCAGTTGTTGAAGCTCCCCGCCACGGTCACCCGCTCGACGTCCCGGTCGGGCGCCACGTACACCAGCCGCACGAGCCGCAGCGGCGCAGGTGCGTTGTTTCGTTCTTCAACGGCCGCCACAGTCGTTGCGGGCTGGATTTCCTGGTTGATGTTTCCCGGTACCGGGACGATCTGGCGCGCCGTCACAAAGCCGATGGCGAACACCGCCGCGAATCCGGCTGCCCACGCGAGGCGCGGCATCCACCCGCTCCAACTGCGCTTTTCATCCCTGGCCACGCGCCGGGCCTGCGGCTCCGTCAATACGGAGGCGTTGATCCGGTCCATCACGTCGTCGGTGAACGCGGGAGAGGTCTCGCTCGACGTACTCCTGGCCGCGAGGGCGAGAATATTTTCGAACGCAGCGAGTTCGGCCTCGAGTGCCGGATCTTCGGCGAGCGCGCGGCTGAATTCGGAGGCCTCCTGATCGCTCAGATCGCCGTCCAGATATTTTTGAATGAGTTCATCCATTGTTCCTCTCCTTGTGGCCCGAATCCCACCCGAGTTTTTGCAGGCGGTCTTTCAGCATGCGGCGCGCGCGGTGGGCGCGCACCTTGAGCGTTCCGACGGTGTCACCCGTCGCTTCCGCGATGTCCTCGTATGACCAGTCTTCGAAGTGCTTCAACACGAGCACCTCCCGGTACTCCGGAGGCAACTCCCCGAGCGCCTCTCTCACGTACGACACATCCTCCCGGCTCTCCACCCTCTGGCGCGGGTCGGACCAGCGCCTCTCGTCCGTCGGCTCGAGGTCCTGCCGCCGGGCCTCGCGGAGCTCTTCGAGCGAAACCACCCGCCGCTGCCGCAACCGGCTCATCCGGCGCTGGTGGTCGCGGGCGCTGTGGATGGCGATCTGCACCACCCAGGTGCCGAAGCCCGATTCCGCCCGAAATCCCGATATTCCTGTATATGCCTTCACAAATGTCTCCTGCGCCAGTTCCTCGGCTATGTCGGGGTCGGCGACGATCGTCATCAGGACCCCGTAGACGGTGTCCCGGTGGCGATCCACCAACTGACGGAACGCGTTGTTATCACCGGACTTAACCGCCTGAACGGCGTCCCGGTCCTGATCGGTCACGGGAGACTCCCTTGTTTCGCTGCGAAATGATGTGTGTAGGTCGCTTGTTGCGCCTCGGTTAGACGACGCATCAGGGGAAAGGTTACCAATAATACAGGCTTCGGCTGAATCGAATAATCGGCGGTCACCGCCGCCCCATATAATATAGCAGGCGGCGACTTCAAAGTCTCCGCCGATCAATGCGAAACGTGACGGGAGGGGGGGACCCGTACTGCGTCGCCTGGTCGAGTTCGGCGCCGCGTTGGATCCGCGGAAACATTGACATCGCCGCCTGAGAAGGCTGCGTACCCAGTTCTTGCCTGTTAATGGATACGTATATCCAGAGTCCGGGTTACAACTAACGACGCGGAGATGACGACAATCCTGAATCCACAAACAAACGTATGTCGGGATCGGAAGAGCCTATTTGAGGAGGACGAGTTTGCGGGCGAGGGTCGAGCGCCCGGTACGCAGGACGTAGAAGTAGACACCGCTGGCGACCGACTGCCCGGCGTCGTTGCGCCCGCGCCACACGACGTCGTGGATCCCGGCGCCCTGGGGCTGGACGACGAGCCGGCGCACGAGCTTCCCCTCTATATTATAGACGGACAGCGTCACGCGGGCGCCCGCATCGGCGGCGGGGATCTCGTAACGGATGCGCGTGTCGGGGTTGAACGGGTTGGGCTGGTTCTGGTGGAGGACGAGGCGGCCCGGATGCTGTTTGACACCGATCACGGCGTCGAGGTCGACCACGACAGGCGCGGCGCCTTCGACGTCGTCGACGAAGTTCTGGATGGTGATGGTTCCCTGCGGCGACGCGGTCAGCAGACGGAATCGAAGTTCGGCAATAGCCGTCCCACTGGATGCGTCAAAGGACGCGCTTCGATAACCACCGACCCGGACACAACCGTCCTCGACAAGCACGTCGTCGAACTGTTCGAAACCCTGCGTGAGCGCCGTGCGCGCGGCGCCGTCGTTTTCGAGAACACCCGCGTCTTAGAAGACCTC
>CBDVDJ010000388.1:0-3867 GCA_965372695.1 uncultured bacterium | reverse complement strand
GGGAAGGATCCCGGAGTAGGAAATGAGCCGGTTACACAAAAAACTGGACAGTCTCGCGTTTGCGGTCCCCGTGGACCCGCAAACGTTTACAAACGCCAGCCCGAGCGCAAGTACAATCAAATAGTTATTCCGACTTATCCGCATTTCATCTCATTCTCGCCACAGGCACTGTACGAGACGATGACTTTCAACTCTCACCGGTTACTTCAACAAAATCATCTTCTTTGTTTCCTGGTAGTTCCCTGCAGTCAGTTTGTAAAAATACACACCACTGGCCACCGGGACGCCGTTGCTGTTACTACCACCGGGCCAACGTTGTCATTGCCAGATCTTATGTCAGATTCATCATAGGTTGCGGGACTAATCTCTCTAACCCACCATAATTCTGCAACCTTCCCAACATCATCTGTTGACATAATCACTTCGTAAACACCTGGCCATGAATTGTCGATTTTTATTCCGAGGTTAGCTAAATCTGATTCGAAATCGTCTGAACGCCCGCAAAGAGATACGACATCAAATGAGATACGTTCACCCCCTTGTAGATCATGGCGATATTTATATTCCGCCCTGTAGTAATCACACCACCCGATCGCAGGCTGGCTGGCAATAAACTCGATTTGATCGACAGGTATTCTTGCTATATAGCAGTGCCCCGTTAGAGCGCCGTATATTTTTACTCCTGCAGACAGTATTCGTGACCATTCTCTGATCGACATCGTTCTTCTGTACTGAAAAACGCACACGGCGTCTGTACCTCCAACCGCCGTGGGAATGTCGCCCTTTGACAACTGTTGTAACAGTTCTTGGTTGTTTATCTTTGGTTGTTGAGAACCTGACCGGAACGCTATCGGCGTTGGAGGAAACCAGTTTTGAGGTGTTCTGTCGACATCCATGCCATCGGCTTGGGCATCCTTGATCATCGCCTTTGCTGCTTCTTTGGGGTTGTCCATCTCGATGTATTTGGCGAAATCGTATTTCTTTGCTGACTTCTTACTTTCCGTGCCGGAATCGTGAAAATTACGAGTCCGAGGACTTTGGTGTATTTTTTCTACCCACCAAACACTGGCTAGTTCCACGAGTTTTTCATCGGTCATTTTAATTGTTGTATACCGTCCGCGTCGCATGGATATTTCCACACCAATCGCCATCAAATCCGCTCTTATGATGTCTTCATCTTCTATGAATGCGGATACCGAAAAATACCAATCATAGTCGTAGTTATAACTGGCGTTATATTTGTAAGAAGGAAGATACGGACCTATCCACTTTACATAGGGCAGGGCCAGAAGCATTTCCAACTGATCAGCGGAGATTTTCGCTATTCTTCCATATGTATGCAGCGGCGTGAAGAGCCGTACTCCGAGCGAGAGAATACCCGCTGTTTCCCTCACGGAACGAAATCTACTGAATTGAACAACACACATTAATTCATCAGGAACCTCTGATTTACTCTCGCTTCTGGATATTGTTTCAACGAACGATCTGTCCCCTTCGGTAGGCTCAATCGTTGCATACGGCAATCTGATTCGACCCGGTGTGACTTCTCGCTGATGTATTGCGTCTATGTCGACGCCGTGTTTTCGCGCGTCTTCCAGCATCAGTACTGCAGCCTGTCTGGGATCCTGCATTTTAAGGAATATATGAATGTTAAAATGAGACGATTGTTGCTGATTCTCTGGCGCTTTCTCGACCACATCGTGTTTGTCTTTGGCGTCGCCCACACCGCATGGAGTCACGATAAGAGTCCAGACAATGGCGATAATGACTCGGTTTTTCATTGAAGTGTTTCGTGTCAGCATGAGTGGGACACAATCAAGCCGAAAATTTATGGACACTCTAAGGTATCATAATACCATCAAAGGGGTGGCCCATGCCGAAGCAAACCGGTGCCGAGAGCGTCGTCCGAGAGATCAGGCGCAAAACCCGCCCTCGATACGAGAGAGTCCGCTTACGGGTCATTTGTGAAGGAGACCGACCGCTGCGTTTGCGCCATACCTCCCCAGCACACCACAACGAAGTAGTTGCCCGTCGGCATGAAACTGCCGTTGGGATAGGTGAAGTTGCACGTCGTTTTGTACAGTCCCGCTGCGTAGACTCCCGACCGGACGAGGTCGGCGTACACCCAGGGGTGGGTCCCGGCGGGCGAACACATCTGGTCGACGGCCCAGCGGTGGAGGTGGACGGACACGGGCTGGTCTCCGGGCGCGCGCCAGTAGATCTCGAGGCGCTGCCCGCTGTACATGTCATCGCTGGTAATATACAGCTCGACGCGTCCGCCGATGGCGAAGGCGACGTTCGACAGGAGCGCCCAGTTGGGCACTTCGTCCGCCGTCCGGATGGCGAAGTAGTAGTTCCTCAGGCCGTATAGTCCCTCGGCACGAAAGACCTCGCTCGTGCCGGGCTCGCCGGGCTCGGGCGGCGACTGCACGATCGTCGCCCTGTTCCAGTTGGATTCATTGATGGGGTCGCGGCTGTGGCGGATCTGGTAAGCGGACGCCCGTCCGTATACGCCGTCGTCGCCGGGCGCCGTCCAGCTCAATTCGAAGGCGTCTTCAGCGACGGACTCGGCCCAGAGGTCGGTGACGGGCGCCGGCGGTTGTATCTCCTGCAGCGTCGTCCCCGACACGACTTCGGAAAGACCGGATTCGTTGCCGGCTTCATCGCGAGTCTTGATTCCGAAGTGGTATGTCGTCACTGACTTCAATCGGAGGACCCGGACTGTTTCGGGCTGCCCGGCCGCTCTGGGCGCGGGTTCATCCTCGACCTGGTCGGCGAGGTTCCAGCTGTCTTCATCGAACGGCGCGAGCGAAAACCTGATGTCGTATTCGGAGGCGATTCCCTCTTTCCCGTCGTCGCCGGGCGCGATCCACACGAGTGCGACCGACCGCTGGGTGATCGACTTGACGAGGAGCCCTTCGATGGCGGCGGGCGGAATGGTATCGACGGTCGCTACGGGGTCGTCGAACGGGACGACGGGGTCGCCGGGATTCTCATCCCCGCAGCTGGCGAGGAGAAGCGTGAGGGCTATAACAATGAGCAAACGTTTTCGCGGCATGGTCAGCACCTTTGTCGAGGCACGCGACGCAACTGTACAATAAGAGTATAGACTCTTGTGCCGCCGGGATCGAACAAATATGCATCGGAAATTACAGGAGGCCCATACGCATGTCGGGTGCCCCTTGCGGGGGAGCACCGGGCCCGGTCTATCGTCAGGGGTCGGTCGTGCCACCCTGGAGCTGGCGGTCGATGTCTTCGAGTGACTGTTTGGCGCCGAGGTCTTCGGGGTGGCTCAGCGTCCAGGTGGCCAGTATCTGCCGGGCCTTCCCGGGCATGTTCAGCCTCAATGACATACCGACGGCGGCCATGGCTGCATCGCGGTTGTCGTAGTCGATGCTCAGGATGTGCTCGAGCTGCTCGAGCGCATCGTCGAACCGTCCAACCCTTTCGTAGGCGCCGGCCAGCCGGTAACGTAACGAGACGCTGTCGGGCGTCCGCTCGATCATCTCTTCGTAGAATCCGAACGCGCGGGTGGTGTCTCCGGCATCCAGATAATACCAGCCGAGGAGTTCGATGGGCGGCGAATACGAGGGCGTGATCTCGTGCGCCGCTTCGAGGCTCTTCACCGCTTCGGCGTAGAGGCTGTCGCGGTGCTGGATCAGTGCGAGCTGCACAAAGAAATTCGAATAGTTGATGATCAGGTTCTCGGTGTGCGGCGGCAGGTAGAGCGATCGGTCGCGTTTACCGTCCTCGTCCAGGATACCCGAGTAGTCGTAATGCTCGAGGACGTTTTCGGCGAGCTTGTCCTGGTTGTTCATGGTCTGGCCCTTGCGGCGCACGACTTTGTACGCGAGTCCTTCGTACTCG
>CBDVDJ010000387.1:0-3868 GCA_965372695.1 uncultured bacterium | reverse complement strand
CAACTCTTCCGGGCGCGGCCCAAGGCGCGTCTCTATGTCTTCCGTCCGGGGCGCTTCCCGAAGCGCCTCGCCGGGTCCTTCTGACAAGGTCCCGGCCGGCGTGCGCTCGACACGGACCAGCTTCCTGACCATCGTCGGTCTGGCCTGATCGGCTATTCTACGCGGGATTTGATAGCCGGCCAGCAATCTGTCAATTTGACTGCGGGACTTGCCGATCAGCTGCGGCAACAAGTCGTTTTTGTTATTCGGTGTGACGACGCCGGCCACCTGCACCGCCGCACTGAACGAAAGTCTTTTCTGTCTCAAGAGATTGTAGACTTCAGGAACGTTTCTGATTAATCGCGCTACCCTCACCCGTCGACCGGCTGATGAATCTCCGTAGCCAAGCTCATGAATGCAGTACTCCGTCAGTGTGGAATATGCGAGTTCCAGATAAAGGCCGCGATCTTCGACTTCGTTTATAAACAGAAGAATCTGAATTTTAAGATCTTGTTCCTGCGCCACCATCTTCTTGAGTTTATTTATCAGTTCTTTATTCGAAACACTTTTCAACGAACGCATCGCGCACCTCCCGGTTATCGGTGACCATGCCGCGGGCTATTCAGCATCAATCACCGGCTGATTATAACATGCGCTTTTTTGAGGCCGACGCGCGCGCGTGGTGCGCTTGAAACAACCCGAGACAACAAAATGTTTAAAAACAAAAACGACCCTTCGCCAGAAGGGTCGCAGTGGCGTTGGAGACGCGCTGCAGATAAAGAGTCGAAGAGTAAAAACCAACGGGTCAAAAACACGTCAAGTAAAATATTCTCTAGAGACGAAAAAACCATACCGAGCCATTTAACGGCTCGGTATGGTTTGTGTCGGGCAGATGCCTGAGCTATACAAAAGCTCAGCGCAAGATATTTTATTAACGCCAGGAATAATGCGGGTGCTTCCACGACAAAAGCCCGGGCGATTCAGACGCTCGGGCCGGGCTTATACAGTATCGGTTCTCGTCGGTAGCTCGGGCTCAGTAGCCAGGGCCGGGGTTCCTGCAGATCGTGGTCTCGAATAAGCGCTCACCGAACAACGCGGGTCTCGAACGCGGGCGCATTCTGGATGTGCTTCTTGACCCAGCACAATTCGGCCGCGCGGACGACGGCTTTCTCGTACTTATCCGGGAATTCGGGCGGCAGTGAGATCTCCAGCTCGATCCGGTCCATCAGCCTCTTCTCTTCGTTCCTGTGGGTGCGCATCAAGACGCCGATCCCCTCCGTCGGGATCTTCCGTCCCAGACAGAAATCGAGGACATAATAGCCGGCGCAGGCCGCGATCGAAGCGAGGAACAGATCCGACGACGACGGCGCCGTCCCGCCCCCTCCATCCTTGACCGGCAGGTCGGTCCGGATCGTATAGTCGCCCACGACCGTCTCCATGGCCCGGCCGCCGGCCGGCTTCACTGTAATTTCCATAATGAAATCCCCGGATAAAACTGGTAGTATCTGTTCGACTTACAGCAGTTTCGCCGGCGCCACGGGCACCGGCGAAAACGCCGACTCAACACACCGAACATTCTAAACGACCACCCGGGAGGATGAAAGTATGATTTCCAGGATTGTACTGGGCATCGCGCTCGTCGCGTTTATCGCCATCGCAGGATTGGCGGTGGCCGATGACCAGAACGATGACCAGAAGAAGAGCGAACCTGCAGAATCGACGGAACCCGCAGAAGTCATCCTGCGGGGTAACAAGATCGGGACCAAATCGCCGGTCGTCGCGCTTGCCGACGTCATCAAGGACCCGAAGAAATACGAGAACAAGAAGATCATCGTCGAAGGCACCATCAACACCGTCTGCCAGAAGAAGGGTTGCTGGATGGAAGTCCAGCCCGCGCCCGACTCTCCGGGTGTGAGGGTGACGTTCAAGGATTACGGTTTCTTCGTGCCCATGGACGCGGCGGGCTACGCGGTTCGCTGTGAGGGCAAGGTCAAGGTCGAGACGTTGAGCAAGGAAGACGCCGACCATTACGAAGCGGAAGGCGCGGCAATCGTCCGCAACGACGACGGCACGGCGACCGAAATCGGTTTTGTGGCGTACGGCGTAGAGTTGCGCAAAAACAAAAAGTAGCCATCCGACGACCGCGGCAGGGGGAGCCGAACTCACAGCGACATGATTCGCGTCACGAAATCGATCAGTATCGACGAGAACGAGCTGGAGTTTTCCTTCACGCGTGCGTCCGGTCCGGGAGGCCAGAATGTCAACAAGGTCTCCACGGCAGTGCAGCTGCGTTTCGACGTTCGCAATACGGAATCTCTCTCCGGCGAAGTCAAGACGCGGCTGGTGGAAAAAGCGGGCTCCAGGATGACCCGGGATGGCGTGCTCGTGATTGACGCCCGCCGCTTCCGGACCCAGGAGAAGAATCGGGAGGACGCCGTCGAGCGTCTCGTGGCCCTGGTCGCGGACGCGGCGAAGCGCCCGAAGAAACGGACAAAAACGAAACCGACCCGGGCATCGAAAGAGCGCCGGCTCGAGGGAAAGCGCCGCCGGTCCGAGACCAAGCGGCGGCGGGGAAAGTCAACAGACGACGAGTAGCCCCCACGGGCTGCACCCGGAAATCAGCGAGAACAGGGCCGCGGACAGGTCCCGGGTTGCAAACGAGGATAAGGACGAGAACAAGAACAAGAACAAGAACAAGGGACAAGGACAAGGACAAGGAACAAGACCATGAGCTATTATTTTGCGAAAACCATAGAAGCCACCTTCGATGAGGCGATCGAGAGGGTCACGGCCCTGTTGATGGAAAACGGATTCGGCGTTCTGACCGAAATCGACGTCAAGGCGACGCTCAAGAAGAAACTCGACGTCGACTTCCAGCCTTATACGATTCTGGGCGCGTGCAACCCGTCTTTCGCCCACAAGGCGCTGCAGGCGGAGAACAAGATCGGCACGATGCTGCCGTGCAACGTCATCGTCCAGGACGTCGGAGAGGGCAGAATCGAGGTCGCGGCGGTCGATCCGGCCGCGTCGATGCAGGCCGTCGAAAACCCCGCCCTGGAGGGCATCGCGGGAGAGGTCCGCGGTATGCTGCAGGCGGTTATCGAGAAACTGTGATAATCGGCGGATTCGTGGTACTATTCTGACGAACAAACGCCGGCCAGGGGTGGAGGATCGACGGCAGCGACGGGGGGGCCGGAGGGTGCACCAGCCGTCTGGAGGCAAATGCACAGATCTTTCAGAAGAGAAGTCTCAGCGCTCGACGATGTATTCCGGTTTACATCGGAATTCGTCGGCGCCAATCCGATCGATGAGGCCGTTGCCTTCGCAATGAACCTCGCCATCGAGGAACTCTTCACCAACATCATCAAATACAGCGCCGACAGCGGAAACGACGTCTCGATTCACCTGGACATCACCGACGGCGACCTCGTCATCAAGATCACCGACTTCGACGTGGAAACGTTCGACATGACCGCCACCGGGCGGGGCGACGTCGACAAGCCGCTCGAAGAGCGCAGGGTGGGCGGCATCGGCCTGCACCTGGTCCGCAATATGGTCGATAAAATCACCTACGAATACAAAGATCGAAACGCCTGCATCACGCTGGTCAAGCACCTGGAGGATTCTGATGTTTGACGTCAAAACAGCCGAAAACGGCGACGTCTTTCTCGAGGGCCGGTTCGACGCGACCCAGGTCGAGCGCGCCCGGGAGGACCTGGGCCGGATCAACTCGTCCTGCCGGGTCCACTTCGAAGACCTCGATTACATTGCCAGCGCCGGCCTCGGCATCCTGCTCAGCGTCCAGAAGCGCCTGCGCGGATCCGGCCAGGGCCTCACGCTCGTCGGCCTCAACAAGCATATCCGCGAGGTTTTCAAGATCGCCGGGTTC
>CBDVDJ010000386.1:0-3882 GCA_965372695.1 uncultured bacterium | reverse complement strand
GAGCTGCCAGCCGTCAAGATCGTTGTCACCGGCACCGGCCGGGTCGGAATGGGCGCCGCCCGGGTCCTGAAAGACATGGGTATCGAACAGGTGGAGGCCGATGCGTTCCTGTCGACGTCTGATTTCGGCAAAGCTGTTTTTACGCAGATCGACGCGCCGGATTACGCCCGGAGGACTGACGGCGGACCATTCTCGTTTCCGGACTTCTTCGCCAACCCCGGCGACTATGTTTCGGAGTTTTTGCCGTTTGCGCACCAGAGCGATATCATGATCAACGCCATCTACTGGGACCCCGAGGCCCCGGTATTCTTTACACTCGATGACATGCGCTCGCCCGGATTCCGCATCCGCGTTATCTCTGATATCACCTGTGATATTGCGCCGGAAAGCTCTATTCCTTCCACGTTACGGGCAACCACCATTTCTGACCCCGTATTCGGGTTCGACCTCGCAAACGGAAAAGAATCCGCTCCACGCCAGGAGGAAGTCGTCGACGTGACGTCTATCGACAATTTGCCGGCCGAATTGCCGAGAGACGCTTCGGAAGCGTTCGGCCGGATGTTTCTGGACAAGATTATTGATGAATTGACGAAAGCGCCTGTCAGTCCGGTCATCCGGAGGGCCACCATCGCAGAAAACGGAGAGCTGGGGGAGAATTTTCAGTATCTCGAGAGCTACGTCCAACGTGGCGCGGACTAAGCAAAGGGGAGATCATGAGACACTTACCATTTCCCGGGCGGCGCGCTCTTCTTGCGCTGGCCGCCGTCACTCCGTTGATGCTCGTTTCTTGCACAGACGAGAGTTGCACCACCTGCCCGCCACCGGATGAGCCAGCCCTACTCGGCTGGTTCTCACAGAACACTCCCACACTCGAGGCACTGACCAACCTGGATGTCCTCGACTCCCGTAGCGCCGTCGCCGCCGGGACCGGTGGCGCGATCGTCCGCACCGGCGACGGCGGTGATACTTGGGCACTCATCCCTGCCGGAACGACTGACATCCTGAGAGACGTCTTCTTTCTCGACGCCATGCGCGGGTGGATTGTCGGTGACAACGGGACCGTACTCCATTCGAGCGACGGAGGACTCACCTGGACGCCCGTGACCGTACCGGTGGTGACGCACTTCCGTGAAGTGGCCTTCGCAGACGAAAACACAGGGTGGGTGGCCGGCGGTCCCCTTCCCGACCCGGGGGTGGAAGCGGTAATCATGAAGACGACCGACGGGGGTGCCACGTGGGATCCGGACCTGACGCCGTTTACCGTACGGACGATGTTCTTTGTCGACGCCGACAGCGGGTGCGTGGCCGGAGGGGCGAGTCTCCTCCGGACGTCCGACGGTGGCGCCACGTGGACACCGTACGACTGCGCACCGAACTCGTGGATCGGTTGTCTCTTCTTCGCCGATACCGTCACCGGCTGGGTCAGCGGCGGCGCGGGATTCATCGCCGTCACCCGGGATGGCGGCAAAACCTGGGCACAGCAGAGCAGCGGCACGACTCGCAATATCGTGGAGCACTACTTCCTCGACGCCAGCACCGGCTGGTATGTCGCACGGAACCCGGGAACTATCGCCGCGACTTCGGACGGCGGCGCCACCTGGCGATTCCAGACGAACCCGACGGGAACGAATCCCGGCGACGTCGTGTTCTACGATGAAAGTACGGGTTGGATATCAGGAGACGAGGGGATGATGCTGAAGACAGCGACGGGAGGGTGGTGACACCGCGCCAGGAACGAGAGTCGTGCTCTGGGGCTCCGGGAACGGAGCACCTTGCAATCAGTTCCCTTGCCAAGGTGGCAAAAATAAGGGGGCGCCGTACCGGCGCCCCCTCTTGATACGGGATGGCGTGTTATCTGCGTCCGCCGCCGCCGCCCGAGTTCCGCTCGCGCGCCTCGTTGACGGTGAGGTCGCGACCGCCGAAGTCCTTGTTGTTAAGGGCTTCAATGGCGGCGCTGGCCGACGAGGCATCCATTTCGACGAAGCCGAAGCCCCTCGGACGACCGGTCTCACGGTCGGTTATGAGGGAAACATCGTTTACCGTTCCGTAAGCTTCGAAAGCGGCGCGGATGTCTTCTGTCGAGGCGTCGAAGGGAAGATTGCCAACATACAGTTTTTTAGTAGACATGGAGAGACTCCTTTTTCCACGCTCCATCAAGGTGCAAAAGCGCCGCTGAATATACGGCTGCGATCGCGGGGGTTTGTGTCGGGTGGGTTGTTTCACACCCTTCTTTCGAGCTCTGGGAATGTACTCTGTAGCGTCGAAACAGCAGGCGTGGATCTTGCGGAGCCGAACGTGGCAGGACTATTCTCTGAGTCGCCGTAACATAGCAGCTTGGGCCTGGCGTTCAAAGCCAAATATTCGCTTTCCGGGAAAAAACGAGCTTTTCATCGAGAATTTTGAAGTCTCGAATTCAGTCGATCGCGTATTTCTATGGTTTTACCGATCATCTGGACGAGGTCATTTCGAACTCAAGGAGGCAGATGTAGCTGGCCGGGTCGCTTATGTTGCCCAGGGCCCTGTCGCCGTGGAAGTCCAGGAATTGCGTGAGGTGAATCGACTGCGGGAAGTCCATCCAGCGCTCTGGATCAGACGTCGGTCTTCCCGTGTCATCCATGGCGATGCGGTAAACCACCTTGTCACCGTCCTCCTCTATCCGGCCGTAATAGATAAACGAGGGGGTCGAAGACCAGCCCGCCTGCCACTCCTCGGCCGAATCATCGGTGAGGCGATAGATATCGTCTCCTTCGATCGTTGTCACGTAGAGGTCGGGCTGTCCATCCACGGTGAATCTATACACGAGATGACCGCCATCGGGTGACCAGTATGGAATCGACCCCTCTACTCCGATGAGTCCCATCTCGCTGGCCGTACCGCTTTCCAGCTCGATCTCCGCCACTCCCAGCAGCCACTCACCTTCGACCACGGCGTGGTATGCGATATGTCGCCCATCCCTGGACCAATCCAGCGATAAGATGAGGGCATACTCCTCCGGCACGTTTGAGTACAGCGGGTGAAGATCGCTCCCGTCCGGGTGCACCACCAGGGTTGTGGGCCTGCCTTCTTTTCCCATGGCGCCGTATGCGATCCATTGTCCATCGGGAGAGACGATTGGCATCGCCGAGAACCCCTCACTCAAGCGAACGGGCTGGCCAGATCCCAGTTCCTGCATCCATACCTGCTGTTCTCCCCGGCGAGTCGATTGATAGACAATGTTCGTCCCGTCCGGCATCCAACGGGCGGCTGTCCCCGATGCAACGTGTTCGCCCAGATCCAGACTGGTGATGAGTCCGGTATTTGTGGGAAACACCCAGAGGCCGTACGAACCCGATTGCCGGTCGGCCAGCGCGCGATCTCCCGTCGGGCTGAGCGCGATATCGGTCAGGGCAATCCCCGATGTGAGCCGGCGCGGATCACCCTGCTGCTCTCCGCTGCGGGAATCGATGGCCACATTCCATATATCCCAGCTTCCGTCCAGCGTCGAGATGACAAAGAGGCTATTACCGTCAGGCGCCCAACAAACCTGGCGCCCCACCAGAGAGAGGCTGTGGGTTTCTTCGGTCTGCATATTCTGCACGAATAGCTCCGCGTCGAGACCCAGCACGGGATCGATAAAGGCGAGAAAATCGCCCGACGGGCTGAGTTCTCCGCCGAAGGCGCCGTCGGGCTGTGAGCAGGTGAGGCAACGCAAGCTTCGATCGCCGAGAGAATACTCGTACGTGTCGGTTCGCGTCCCTGCGTCACGGTTTCCGAAGATGAGCCGGTCACCCTCGACCCAGCGGAGGTGAAGCAGACCTTGTTGTACCACCCAGGGCTCCACGTCCGTGACGCGGCGAACGCCGCCCCCGGTAACCGTCATCGTATAGATGCCCGGACCGTCCC
>CBDVDJ010000385.1:0-3884 GCA_965372695.1 uncultured bacterium | reverse complement strand
CCCCTTGAAGGGATCCGCGGTGAACGAATCGACCTGAAACAGCACAGTCCCCATCACTGACTCCGTTCTTTAGTTCTGGCCGGCCTCGCCGCCGAACCAGTAGCTCAGCCCGATGATCGCACGCGGCTCCCACGACAGCTGGTTGATCGCGTCGTTTGCGTCATCGTAAGTATAGTCGTTTCTAGGATTGACGTCATCGCCGTCCGGGCTGTATTGCGTGTCGTGGCCCTCGAGCGTTCCTTCGAAATAGTAATCCACGCCCCCGGCGAGGACGAACTGGAGGTTCTGCGTGATGTTGAAATACCCTTCCAGTCCGATGCCGAGCCCCCACTGGTTGCTGGTGACGTCGAAATCTTCGTTGCCACCGACGAACTTGAAATTGGCGGTGAACATGCTGTAGCGAACCCCGCCGGTGACATAGATGTCCGCCGTCGAGCTCCAGCCGAAATCGTACATCATATCGAAACGGATATCCCGCATCGACCCATGTTCTTCGGGCGTGCCGTTGGTGTTGTCGTTGATGAAGATCCGCCGGGCGTCATTCGCATTGCCCGCGTCGCGCCGCGAGTACCCCGCCGCCAGACGCAGCGCCATCGGGAATCCCTCGGCAAACTCCTTGACCATGGCATTGGCTTCCACACCGATCCCGGCCCGCAGGCCAAAACCGGCTCCAACCGAGAACTTCGCCGCCCGGGCAGTATCGGCCGCCGTCAGGCAAACCGCAACCACGAGAAACGACACCAGGATACGAGACGCCATCATGGGGATCTCCTTACCATTTTCCGGTACGCAGGGATATGACTTTATAGTCTGGATATCAAGATGCGTACCATCAGCTCCCCCCCCCGGACGCCAGGTCGAGCAGCATGGGCGCCCCCATCGCCGCCACCCCGATGGCGGCCGCCACCCATCCCGGCCGGCCGCGGGCCGCGATCCCCCCGTAGATCGCCGTTTCGTAGCCGCCTTCGTGTACGACGGGCACGTTCACGTGAACCGTGGTCCACGGTTGGAACTCCTTGACGTTGACTTCCGCGCGGTACGTGAGCCAGTTGCCCTGATTCAGGTTCAGAGAACCCAGGAAACCGGTATCGGACACACCCGGTTCGTTTTCCGACGTGGCAAAAATGTAGCCGGCGGACGCGTCGAGTGACCACTTCGGGCTGAAGCTGTAGCGGACGCGCGGGGCGATCGCGAGGCGCAGGTCTTCGCCTCCAAGCCCCAGATAAATGGTCGCGCCCCCACCCCAGCGGCCGCCTTCCGGATCCGGCTTTTTGCCCCACATGTAACCGACTTCGGTGAACACCCGGAATGTCGAGAAGGAGCGACTCTCGGCTCCGGCGGCCCCTCCCGCGAGCAGCCCGGTCTCGATGAACACACCGTTCGACTCGCCGGCGGAGGCGGTCGCCGCGGCGAAGAGGGCGGCAATAGATATCAGCGCCAGTTTTTTCATGAGATTTGTGCAGGGGTGGGATACCGCGCGACTATAAATGACTGGCGACCGGCCGTCAAGACTACCCTCTGTCCCGGGGAAAGGACTCAATGATCGCAACCGACGCGGACGCCCCGATCCGGTTGGCGCCGGCATCCAGCATCGCCATGGCGGTGGCGTAGTCGGCGATGCCGCCCGCCGCCTTGACTCCGAGACGGTCCCCCACCGTCTCGCGCATCAGCTTGACGGCCTCGACCGTCGCCCCACCGCCGGCAAAACCGGTCGCCGTCTTCACGAAGTCGGCGCCGGCCTGTTCGCAGAGATGGCAGGCGAGCCGGATTTCGTCGTCGGTCAAGAGCGGCGTTTCCAGGATGACCTTGACGATGGCGCCGGGCTTGCGGTGGACGAGGTCGGCGATAAAGGCGACGTCCATCTGCACGACTTCGGGCTCGTCGGACTTGAGCTGGCCGATGGGCAGGACCATGTCGACTTCGTCGGCGCCCGCTTCCATCACGGTGCTCGCCTCGACGCACTTGACCACGGTGAGTGTGCTGCCGTGGGGAAAACCGGCCACGGAACCGACCCGCACGCCGCTTCCCGCCAGGGACTTGACGGCGAGCGGAACCCAGGAGGGAGCGACGCACACGACGCCGAAACCGTACTCGATCGCTTCTTCGCAAAGCTTCGTTACGTCGGAGACCGAAACATCGGGCCTGATCGCCGTATGGTCGATCAGCTTCGCGAATTCCGCTCTGGTCATTTCATCCGCCTTTCATCGACGAGTGGATCGGGATCCTGTCTGGATTATGGCCCCAAAAGACCGCGGAGGCAACCGTCAGATCCGAAATGGCTGCCGCCGGCCATAGGTGAGGACGCGCCATAACCATTCCAGCGGCCCGTATCGGAACCGGCTCAGCCACAGAGGAGACAAGGTCAGTTGAAGCGCCCAGACGGCCACCACGATCGCCATCTGCCCGGACCGGCCGATCTGGTTGTAGTAGCCCAGCCCCGTGCCGTAAAAAATGAAGGCGCCGATAAGCGACTGGCCGATGTAGTTGGAGAATGCCATCCGGCCGGCGGCCGCCAGGGGTCGCGTCACTCGCCGGATTGCGTCGGCCCGGAGGGTGCAGACGAGCATCACCAGCCCGATATATCCGCCGCTGACCAGGATGCTGCCGAAGTAGTTGTAGAGAGAGCCGATGAAGAACGAGTAGAAAGGCTCCCAGTCGCGGGCAAAATTCTCGCGAACCTCGTACGCCGCCATAGCGACGCCGGCGAACGCCAGGAGCACCATGATGGTGTACGTTCGCCGCGACCTCGCCGCCCCGAGAACACCGAGCTTCAACAACGCCATCCCGAGCAGCATCAACCCGCCCGCGCGCCACACCCCCCAGAAGAGCAGAACGAACGTCTCGGTTACCAGGACGGAGGGCGCCCGGTACCGGACCTGTTTCCAGTAGTCGCCGCCGCCGTATGCCTCCGTTGCCTCGGCGAGCTTTTCCAGCGGGGGCTGCCACGAGTCGTCGATAAACTCCTGGCGCTGTTCCTCGGGCCAGTACGGCGCGGATAACCCCGACCCCAGCGACAAGCCTGCACCGACGGCCAGTACGACGACACCGGCCACGACCAGGCGCGACGGCCGGGCCCGCCGGAACGGGTAGACGCACATTCCGCAGATACCGTAGAGAAAGAGGATGTCCCCTTCCCAGATCATATAGGCATGGGCAAGCCCGAACAGTATCAACCACGCCATTCGCCGATAGTGGTATTTGCGGGCGGGCTCTCCCCTGTCCTCTTTCCGGGAGGCGAACAGGACGATCCCTGCGCCGAAAAGGATGGAGAATATCGACATGAACTTCTGGTCGGCGAAGAGGTGGTTCACGTACCAGATGGCGTATCCGGCGCCGTCCCACATTCCGTAATAGGTCGGGTTGAAGTGCGTGAAACCGTACATGGCGAACCACGGGATGTTCATCACGAAGATACCCAGAACGGCCACGCCACGGAGAACGTCGAGTGAATCGACGCGGTCGGCTGAGACCACGGGGCCGGGTCCCGGCGAAGTATCGGCGGAGAAATCGTCCATAACCAATAGAGATACTAAGTCAGCGACCCCGAAATGACAATTATATCAGACGACTTGTGGACCGTGTGGTCCGCAGCCGGCTCCCACCTGTCCTGTTGACACGGAACCAATTCTCACTTAGAATTCGGGATAGATATTAGTCATCCCGAACACACTTCTCGCAGTCAATTCTATATCGTACCTGCCGACAAGAAACAGGAAACTACGCCATGAACAGAACCATCCCCTGGCGGCTTGGAGTGTTGTTGCTCGCACTCGGTACCACCGCCGCCGCGCAGATGCCGCCCACTCTCGTCGTAACCGATTCCGTCAAGCAGATGGAGTTTTACGACCAGATCACGCTCGTGGGCCGCACCCAGGCGATCGCCA
>CBDVDJ010000384.1:0-3909 GCA_965372695.1 uncultured bacterium | reverse complement strand
AAGTTCATGCTGCTCGACGAGCCGTTTGCTGGAATCGATCCGATCGCAGTTGCGGATCTCCAGAGTATTGTAACAAAACTCAGAGACAGCGGGCTGGGCATCTTGATCACAGACCACAATGTACGTGACACGCTCAATATCACCGATCGCGCGTACATCATGTATGAAGGCAGCATCAAGCGGGCCGGTACGGCCGATGAACTCGCCGGTGACGCCGAGGTGAGAGAAATTTACCTCGGGGATTCATTCCAACTGTAGGGCTAAATTGTAAACGGAGTCAGGTGGTTCCATGGATATGAAGTTAGGTTTACATCTAAGGCAACGTCAGCAACTCGTCATGACGCCCAAGCTGCAGCAGGCGCTGAAGCTTCTGCAAATGCCGGCCATCGAGCTGCAGCAGATGCTGAAACAGGAGATCATGGAAAACCCGCTTCTCGAAGAAGTGGACGAACTGGACGAGGTGCAGGAAGAAAGAAACGAGGAAGAGGAAGAAAAAGAAAAAGAAAAGACCGAGCTCGATGCCCAGGCCGATGGTGACGACGCAAAACCAACCGAGGGGGAAGCGGGCGAAGAAAAAATCGACTGGGACGAGTACCTCAACGACGGGTTCGAAATCGGAGGCCTTGCCGAAGAGAGGCAAGAGGAGTTTTTCGAGAAAGTCCCCGTGGCCAAACGCAGCTTCACCGACCAGCTGATCAGCCAGTTGAGGATCGTCACCGACGATGAACAGACAGTCGCCATTGGTGATTACATCGTTGGAAGTCTCGACGATAGCGGTTATCTGACGTGTGAACTCGAGGAAATCGCCCACGCGTTCGATGTGTCGGTCGAGGAAGTCGAAAGGGTGCTCGAGATCATACAGGCCTTCGACCCACCAGGCGTCGGAGCTCGAAATCTGCGCGAGTGTCTGCTGATTCAGCTCGAGGCCAAGGGGCAGGAAGATACGATCGCCGCGCGGATCATCCGTGACCATTTCGACGAGTTCAAACAGAAGAAGTACCTCGAAATCGGCAAGAAGCTGAAGGTTACCGTGCAGGAGATCCAGAGTCAGTGCAAGCTGATCGCGGCCCTCGATCCGAAGCCTGGTCTCGAAGTGTCTGCGGAGGACCCCAAATACGTCATCCCCGACCTCGTCGTCGAAAACGTGGATGGTAAATACGTCGTTTATCTTAACGACAAAAACATCCCGCGGCTGCGCGTGAGCCAGTCGTACCACGACGAACTGTTGAAAGACACCCGTGATGGAGATCGCGAGACTCGCGAGTTCATCAACTCACGCCTCAAGTCGGCCAAGTGGCTCATTCAAACCATAGAGCAGCGGCGCCGTACCATGATCAAGGTCATGGAATGTATCTCCCGCAAGCAGCGGGAGTTCTTCGAAAAGGGCACCGCGTTTCTCCGGCCTCTCACGCTGCAGCAGGTGGCCAGCGAGATCAATATGCACGAGTCCACCGTCAGCCGCGTAACCACGAACAAGTATGTCCAGACGCCGAGGGGAGTATTCGAGCTCAAGTACTTCTTTTCGAGCAGCCTCGGCACGAGAGACGGCGGGGAAGTCTCGGCGAAAAGCGCCAAGGACAGGATCCGCCGGATTATCAATGCCGAGGATACCCACAACCCGCTCAGCGATCAGAAGATAGCGGACATACTTAAAAATGGAGGACTCAATATCGCCAGGAGAACAGTGGCCAAGTATCGCGAACAGCTCAACATATTGCCCGCGCGGTTGAGGAAAGAGTACTAGAGCGCTGCCGGGCCGATAAGTTATTGTTGTATGGGAGTTTATGTGAATGCAAAAGCCTTGCTGTTTTCGTGTGAAGTACTATATTCATATTGGACAACATTAAACCCCATCAAGAGTGTCCAGTGATTGTCAAATCGAACGCCAAGACGTACAGGACCACACCCGCGGCAACCCGCCGCATATCTCCAGATCATATCCAGCAAGTTGTGTATTCTCCGGCCGGCAACCGCCGTTGGCCGGAGGATTGTCGTCTGGCATTCAAAAAACTCCCGATAGAAAGGAGTCGCTCATGAACATTTCGACCACCGCAAGACATTACGACCTTGCGCCAGCGCTCAAGGACTATACAGAGGAGAAGGTTCAGCATCTCAAGCGGTACTTCGATCATATCGTCAATGCTCATGTGGTGTTTTCGCTCGAGAAGTACCGTCACAAAGTTGAAATCACGCTTCATGTGAACGGCAGGGACTTTGCCAGTGAGGGAGAATCGGACGACATGTATGTTTCGGTCGATCGGTCGATCGAAAAGCTGGAAAGACAACTCAAGCGTCACAAAGACAAAATCAAACGCAGGAAATCGCAGCAAAGTGTCGCCGATATAGCGGGTGATCCCGATGCCGCCGGGGACGAGGACGCCGAGGCGGAAGACGAAGACGTGGAGGGAACAGAACTGGAACAGTGAACGGCGGCGGGGACCCGGGTGTTGAGCAAATAGCCGGACGCCAGCGGTCTTTGCGGTACGATACAAACGGTGGTAATCGTCGATGAAGAACAAGATTCTCACGGTCAAAGATCTATTCGATCTCACCCGCGACCTGTTCTCCTTTGAGCTGGTCAACGGTATCGAAGAGGGTCCTCTGGACATCACGGTTACGGATATTCACCGGCCGGGGCTCGCTCTGACGGGTTTCATGCAGAATTTTCTCAACGAAAGAATCCAGATCCTGGGCGAGACCGAGATTCTTTATCTGAACACCCGGTCGGACTCCGACAAACAGGCGGCGATCGACCGCGTCGTATCCGTTCCGATTCCGTGTATCATCGCCACGCGCAACCTCGATATTCCCGCCGAGCTGATCAAGAGTGCCAGTGAGAGGGGCGTGCCGATTCTCCGTACGTCGATGCTCACAACGCCGTTTATTCACGAGTTGACGCAGTTCCTGGGTGATTATTTTGCGCCTTCCGATATGCTCCACGGCACGCTCGTGGACGTGTATGGCGTCGGGCTCTTGTTTACGGGGCGCAGCGGTATCGGAAAGAGCGAAATCGCACTGGATCTCGTCGAGCGCGGCCACCGCCTGGTGGCGGACGACACGGTGCAGGTGGTGCAGGTCGGTGATGACACGCTCATCGGCCGGGGGCACGACCACCTCCAACATTTCATGGAGATCCGTGGAATCGGAATCATAAACGTCCAGGATCTGTTCGGGATCCGGTCCGTGCGCGTCCAGAAGCGAATCGAGGTGGTCGTCAACCTGGAAGAGTGGGACATGACAAAGGACTGGAATCGCGATGGCCTCAAAGACAGTGTCGCGACCATCCTCGGCGCCAAAGTCCCGCAGGTTCAGATCCCGTTGTTCCCGGGCAAGAACATCACGGTGATATCCGAAGTCATCGCCATGAACCACATGCTGAAGGTTTACGGGATAAACGCGGCGGAGAAGTTCAACAACCTGTTGATCGACATGATGAAAAGTGATAGGCAAACGAGACACTATCTGAGGCACGATACCGAGTAGGCATCAACCGGAGACGGCGTCATGATAACAGGCATCATTGTGGCTCACGGTAATCTGGCGGAAGAACTGCTGTCGACGGCCCGGATGATATTTGGCGAGTTCACGGACGTTCACTCGATGTCCAATGCGCAGAAATCACCGCAGGCGTTGACGGAAGACCTCGACGCGATTGTGGTAACGGCGTTCGACGCCGGTGCCGAAGGCGTGGTGATTCTGACTGATTTCTTCGGGGGCAGCTGCAGCCACGCCTGCCTCGGAGTCGAGCAGATCCACGAGAGAGTGCGTCTCGTCACGGGGGTCAATTTGCCGATGCTCCTGGCGTTTCTCTACCGGCGCAACGAGGTGCCGTTCGTGAAGCTGCCGGGTGAGCTGGTCGAACGGGGTTTGAAGAGTATTCAGGAACTGGACACGGAGAACCTTTGATGC
>CBDVDJ010000383.1:0-3921 GCA_965372695.1 uncultured bacterium | reverse complement strand
AATACAATTATTTGACGCCCGGAGCGGTTCGAATAAGTTCCCGTTGGGGACGCCATTTCTTTTTAACTTAATGTACAATATTTCGATACGTGGCTTTGTGGGTACGGATTCATCGCCTTTCGAGACCTACCCGGGGACCAGGTAGAAACCCTCCTCGAGCTTTGGAGGTATTTCAGTAAATTGAAGAGAACATGACCGTCACCATTACCGCCGCGTTCATCGCGTCGATCGCTTCTTTTGTAGCCTTGCCCGTCACTTCGCCGTTTATAATCCGATCGATACGGTCCTTACGGGTTTTGAGTTTTTTCTTATCGAAGTTGGCTTTGAGAACGCCGGTGCTTTTCGCCAAAGACAAGAGCACGGTGGTACGAGGTTCCACTTGATCGGTGTCGGTGAATATCGCATCTCGCAGCCTGCCCATTATCTGTCGCTCCGGCTCCGGGTTGATCTCGGGGTAGATTTTCCTGGAGAAGACCAGAAGTACCTTGTCTTCGTCCGAACGCAGAATCCCCCTCTTGCAGAGTTGTTTCGCTAACTTGTGTTTGAGCTTTTTCACATGAGCGAAGCGTGATACCCACATCCGCAACTGGGCACGTTTCTTGGCATCGACGACTTTTCGAAGACATTCATCAATGATCGGGTCGCCGAATGGTTTCGAACTCGTGAGCCGCAGGAATCTTTTCTTCCCATTCGTTTCGACCGTAACGCGTCCTTCGAGCAGTAATTCGGCTAATACGGCGCCGCCAACCGCGTACTGATAATTCGTTCCGGACGCTATGGTCCCCGACTGATCGCGAAGCGCAAGGAGCGTTATTTCTTCGTGGAGAGACAGCTGTTTATTCAATTTACTAATTCCTTTCTCAGGCGTGGCCCGATCGAGCTTATTCGTGCGCCTACTGCCTTTCATCTTACGGAGATGTTTCCGTTATGTCCACTTCTTCAATCTCGTCGAGAGGCTCGCGATAAAGTGGCAAGACACAATCGGGTCGCCTTGGGCTCGCGCGAACCCAGTAGTGGGAATCAATCTGACAGCCCATTTGACGCAAATGTCACCGGAGAAATATTTGGCGACTGTTCAGGGATTCCTCGACAAGTGCACGGGAACGGCCGAAGGGACAAATCGTCCAGAGCGGGGAGCCATTGCTATGCACGAGAAAAGCGGGGTGCGTGAAATGGGTGTCATCCCGCAAAAGAGCATCCGGCAGTCCAAGACAAGCTTGCTTACCTCGGTTCCTGACGCGCCTGTCCTGGAAGGGGTAGATATGAATCCGGGTGAACCCAGCGAATCACAAACGCCTGGCTGGTTGACAGAAACACGGATCAACAAGTGACCATCGTGCTTCGTCTCACTATTTGATTTCTTGTCGATCTGGCATCCCCGGACAGTTGTGGTGTAACGGCTCGGTCAACGTGTAGCGCTCCTGTAGAAATTGGTTTAGTGGAATTCAGGTGAGCGAAGCAGTCTGAAGATGCGTACAACCGATCCTACCGTCAGGACGAGTCCCGCGATGATCATAATAAGAATTCCGTCCCAGGGGGCACGTTGAAAGCGCACAGAAACCGTCGTCGACTCAGACAGGTCTGACTGCTCTGGACCAGACCACGTTGCTGTGACCGTCGCTATACCGGCGTCGGACGGCGTCCACATGACTGCCCCAGCGGCATCCGATTCCCCCAACGCGTCCGTCTTTTCCACGCTGCTGCCCGGTCGATAAGTAACGGTCACGGAGGCACCACCTACGGGATTGCCATCCGAGTCACTGACAACGAGACGGACCTGTTCGTTTTGAGTGGGAAACGCTTTGTCGGGGACAATCGTCGCCGCCAGCAATGGGCACGTCCAGGCGATGCACAGATAAGCAGCAGAAAGACCCAGCAAAAATATTCTATTCATGATCTTTGAACTGACCTTTTCTGGTGAGTATCACGCCGCCGACGGTGCACGCGATAAGCCAAAACGCGAAAACGACAATCGGTGCCGACCGCATGAACGAGTAACCCTCGCTGTAGTTATCCGCGTAATCCATTCCATACAGGCCGTCGTGAAATTCACCCCATACCGAGATCGCCAGCACATATATCAAGAGGCTCGGTATAACGAACTTGACCAAAACGTTGAACCACCGGCCCAGTTGTATTCGTGAGTTGCTGTTTACGAAGCGGCGGATCTTGTCCACGCCATAGACCCATCCGATAAGGAGACACTCGGACAAGCCAATGATCAGGAGTCCGTAGGAAAACACCCAATGATCGATGAGGTCGAGCAGCGTGAGACCAAGCGTTCCGTCGTTCTCCAGGCCAGGGTTAACAACCTGCGGCAGAGCGAAGCATGCGCTCCCGATAAGACCCACCGTTGCCGCAATGCCGACCGTCTTCCTGCGTGTCCAGCCGAAGTTGTCCTTTATCGACGATACGACCGTCTCGACCAGGGAAACGGACGACGTCAAACCGGCGAGGAGCAGCAGCCCAAAGAACAGGATACCGAAGGCGGCGACTCCGGCAGGCATCTCGCTAATCCCCCTCGGAAGGATAAAAAACGTCATGCTGAGCGTGCTGGCCTGAGGTACGACGGCACACGCGAACAAAATTGAGAATATAGCAAGCCCGGCGATGTACTCGAAGCCGCAGTTAAGCAGCGATGTGATCACCGAGTTCTGCGTTACATCGCTCTTGCGAGGCAAATAGGACGCGTATGCGGTCATCGTGCCCATGCCGAGAGACAGCGTGAAGAATATCTGGCTGAACGCTCCCTGCCAGACGGCGGGGTTTTTCATGACGGAGAAGTTGGGTGTGAAGAGGAGATAGACGCCGTGGATGCCGTTGTCCAGCGTCACGCCGCGGATAATCAGAATGATCATGAATATCCACATGAGCGGCACGAAGATCCGAGTCGCTGGTTCGATCGTCTCAACGCCTTTTCTGATGATCAAGATGTTGAAAAACCAGATTATCGCCACGAAGATAACTGGCTTCCACGTGGAGAGCATCTGAAAGAAGTACGCGACGGGATTGGCCAGATCCCCCTCGGCGAGCCCAAAAGCCGGTATCGCCACGGACGTCTTCCACAGCGCCCCGAACGAGCCGAACAGCATGCCAAGAACCCAGCCCAGGATCGTGATGTAGTACATGGTAAGGAATGCGGCGTTTACATTCGCCCACCAGCCGATGAACTCCCCTTTATTGCCTGCGATACGCGAGAGAGATCCCGGGAACGCATGCCGGGTGAAGTTGCCCAGGCCGAATTCCAGAATCATCACCGGAATTCCGATGACGAAGAGAGCGATTAAATAAGGTAAGTAAAACGCGCCGCCGCCGAATCTGTAGGCGTTGGCGGAGAAGAATACTATATTACCCAAGCCAATGGCAGAGCCGGATGCGGCGAGAATGAAGCCGACTCGGGATTTCCATTGGCCACGAGCAACGGATTTTTCCGGCAAGCGAGTCACTCCTGGTTTGTCACGTGTAAGAATTCTCCGAAGTCTTGCCAATATATCTTTTAGCAGTCTTGACTGTCAACGTCTTTTGGCACTTTGCCGCGCAGTGTCCGAGAACTCGATCACGTTGCAACGCAACCACTCGCCGCATGTCTGATACAGCGAGTCGGTCATGGCATCGGTGAGCTGGACAAACCGGACAGCACAGCGGATTATCTTGCGCTATGCGGCCATCAGCGCCTCAGCGAACTCACGGGCGGTTCGATTAACGTCAACTTGGGGACGCCATCATATTCTCCGACCTGCTGATAGCACGATTTGTAGTATGATTATGAGGTATCCGGAAGGTCTCAGATGACAGGAATCGCCATCACCACATATCGCTGTCGGCGCGTAGCGGGATTGTTGCGCTTCGCCGGCCTCCTGCTGGGGCTGGTTATGCTCGCGGGACCGGCCGGCGCCGAAAGGGATGCGGACGATATCGAGG
>CBDVDJ010000382.1:0-3921 GCA_965372695.1 uncultured bacterium | reverse complement strand
GATATTTGCTGACGACCGGATTCTTGGATGGTTCGCCGTTCGGTGTTATACTGGTCCCACTCATGGCGGCCAGAAAAGAAGATGCATTACGACCCGTTCCTGCGCTCGACCTCGGGCACGAACGCGTCGGCCGGTTTCTCGACGCGGTGATGCGCGACCGTATCCCGTCGTTGCTGTTCAGCGGCCCCGAAGGCTCGGGTAAGGAATATACGGCGATCGAATTCGCGCGGCGGCTCTGTTGTGGCGAGGCGGAACCTTGCACCCCGGGGACGCCGGGTGTGTGCGATTCGTGCGTACAAGCGGCGGCGCTGGAACACCCGGGCGTCCAGTTGATCTACCCGACGCCGACGCAGGGATCCGGTGAAGGCGACGACGGTGACGTCATCGACATCGCCAGGGTGCTCGACGACAAGCGGCAGGATATTTTTGCGATCCACGAATTCAAGAAGAAGGCGTCGGTCAGGATTGCGCGGGCGCGTGCCGTGATCCAGCGTGCCCACACCCGGCCCTTCGGGTCGTCTTTCCACGTGTTCATCTTTCTGGACGCGCACAAGATGCGCGAGGAGGCCCAGAACGCGCTCCTCAAAGTGGTCGAGGAACCGCCTCCACACAGCGTGATGATTTTCGTGACCGACAATCCGGAGAGCATCCTCTACACCATCCGGTCGCGGTGCCAGCACGTCAGGTTTACCCCGTTGAAAACGGCCGCCGTTGAGCGGATTCTAACCGGCTACTACAAGACCGACGGCGATACGGCCGCACGCGCCGCCCGGCTGTCGCACGGCAACCTGCAACGAGCCCGGGCACTGACCCAGTCGCTCGATGGCGATGGAGGCCACGCGGTCGCGTTCGTGACGAAACTCGACGGCGCCAGCGAGTCGTGGGTGATCGGCCAGGCCCTGGCCGTGGGTGGGGGCGGTAACCGGGACGCGGTGGCGCGGTATCTCCACGAGTTGACGGTGACGTTTCGCGACGTGATGTCGGGCGACGAGTCGCTGATGATCAACGGCGAGCAGGCGGCCGTTCTGAACAAGGCGGCCACCGCCTGGGACCGCAAACGTATTCCGGGGATGATCGACCGGATCTCCCGGGCTCGCCACGAAATCCTGGTCCGCAACATGAACATCGACGCGACGCTGGTCAGCCTGTTCCTCGACCTCCACCGGAGCCGATCGGCCCTCCGCTGACCCCGCGCGAAAACCGGTCGTGCGCGCCGACCTCCTGCAGCCGCAGCGCCATGATCCGATCGCCTTTCTAGTAATCCTTCATCCAGTTGATCTCGATTCCCGTTTCGGAGGCCTGGTCGACGAATGTCTCGAAACGGATGCGCTTGGTCAGAATGTATTCGAGACGGATCAGGTACGTCCCGGTGTTTTCCAGGCTCTGCTCGTACTTGAGGAGAGTCCTGCTGTTGAGATATTTACCCACGACGAGCGCCGATTCATCGGGTTTCCGCGTGCTCTGCTGAATCGTGATGATGTCGACGCCCGTCTGTTTCGACATCTGTTCCTGCAGCTTAACCGCCCCGTAGACCATGAGCACTTCGGCGGTCCGTTGCTGCAGGTGCCCCGACTGCGATGAAGAAAGTTCGTTCATCGGCTGCCCGAACACGAGCAGCGACATGATGTCGCTCTCGGGCAGCTGGGGTTCGGACGTGAGTTCGATCTCGGGGTCGTTCATCGTGCCGGTCAGCCGGATTTCGACGCGATACCCGGCGACCTCGGTGACGAGGGTGAGGTCGAGCGCGGGGTTCATTTCGTCCCCGCCGTAGAAGTTCACATTGCCCCGTTGCAACTCGAAGTTGCGGCCCATGAACAGGAGCTGCCCGCTCTGCGGAATGAGCTGCCCGGTCAGTACGGGTGTCGAGCCTTTCTGAACGAGGCTGAGCTCACCGGAAAGTACGACGTTCATTCGCGAGCCGATGATGCGGAATGAACCCGGAATCTCCAGCGTGACGTCGAGGTCGAGACCCGGATCGAGCTCCGGCGGCGCGGGCAGTTCGGCGTCAGGGTCGAACGGGCCGGCGTTCGACGAATCCGCGGCCGCCCGGGCGCTGTCCGCCGCCTGCCACAATATGGACGTTCCCTCTGACGGGTGCAGGCTCGCCTTCTGTTCGGGGATACGAATGAAGCCGCTGAGGATCTGGACGTTCCCCGTGATCGATGGCCGGGTCAGGTTGCCACCCAGCTCGAGATCGACCACTGGAGAAATCTGGGCGCCCCGCGCCGAAACGATCTTCATCTCGTCCGTGTCGATCGTTCCCTCGAGCGACGGGTTGTCCGGATTTCCCCGGGCGGAGAACTCCAGAGCGCACGTCCCTTCCAGGTCCAGGTCGGGCGGCAGGATGGGGTCGAAATCGGTGAGGGCGATTTGCGTGGTGCGGAGTTCGAGGTTCATGTCGGCGTCGTCGGGAACGACGGCCGACAAAGGAGACAGCGAAACCGCGACCGGATAGACGAGCTTGCCGTCTACGACGGCGGCGCCGGACTTGGTGACAGCGAGACTCGCGACGACACCCCGGCGACCGCGGGCATCCGGCATGCCGGGCACGAGCCACTCTTCGCCGATGCGGGTCAACTCCGTGTCCAGGCCGGCGCTTCCGGTCAACACTGCGTCGACGTTCACCCGGTACTTCGCCAGCTCAACGCCTCCGCCTTCGGCAAAGGTGCACTCGAATGTGGCGATACCGCTCGGGTTGTCCGCCGTTCCCCGCACCGTGACACGGCCGTCGAGCCAGCCGAGGATCTCGGGCTCTTCGTCGAACATGGCGTCGTAGCCGGCGGGCAGCGGAAAGCGGTCGATGACCGCGTCGAGTTCGACGGGCCCGCCGCCGAGCTGCTCGCCGAGGCGGTACGACGGGAGCCGGCCGGTGGCCTCGAGCAGCCGGCGGTCAGGGGACGTGACGGTGACCAGGGCGCGCGTCGAATCGGGGTTCGAGTGAAACTCCAGCAACGCCCGGGCGGACGTATTTCCGGCGAGTTCGATCCCTTCGACAACAGTTTTGATGTGAAACGTCTCCGGGCCGTTGACATCCGCGTGAATGATGAGCCTGTCGGGCCACAGGCGGTCGGCGATGTCGACGAAGCCGGGTTTGCGCGGGGTGTGAATGATGATATCGGCGTTGAACTCGGCGGAATCGGGGCTGGTGTAGCCGGCGGCAACCACGCGGCCGAGGCTTCCCTCGAGCAACAGGTCGTCGACGCGGAATTCATTGTCCGTCGACAGAGTTATCTGGAACGGACGCGCCGAGACGAGATCCTGGTCCATCATCGCCACAAAAACTGTGTCGCACCGGACGGTAAGACCGCCGTTCTGTTCCCAGTACGCCGAAACGAGTACGAACGTGTCGGGGCCCCGCATCGACAGCGCCGTATTTCCCGACAGGATTTCATCCCGGACGATGCCGGCGTGCGTGAGCGAAATGCTGTCCATTACCACCCCGTAGCCGTGCGCGCCCTCCGGGAGTTCGATGCGGGCGCTGAGCGAGTCGTTCAGGAATTCGACACGTCCGGCGACGCGCGGAACCCGAAGGTCAGCCGTCTCGTACCGCGCCTCGAGGTCGGACACGAGTCGCGGCGAGTCGGCCGGGCCCGTCAGGTGAACGGCGGCGTCGAGAGTCACCTCCGGGTACGCCGGGCCGGTCAGGAAGCGCGTCAAGAGCAGCGAGTCCGCCATGGAAAGAAACGCGTGGAGGTCGTACTGGCCGCCCCGTCGCCCGCCCGCCGCTCGCAGCCGCAGGTGGTCGAAGCTGACGAGCAAGGTGTCAAAAGTGATGTCCGCGCCGCATCCGGTCACGTCGACGAGTGCCGTGTCCAGCCACGACGTACGGCCGAGGTCGAGGCGGGCGGTGTATGACGTGGAGGTGTGGCAGCCGCCGGTAACGAACTCCAGGCGTCCTTCGACGGGACCCCAGTCGTCGAC
>CBDVDJ010000381.1:0-3922 GCA_965372695.1 uncultured bacterium | reverse complement strand
GGTGGTAGGCGAAGATCTCCCGCAACTCGGCGATGATTCTCCCGACGGATACCCAGCGGAGTTCGGGTCGGGGAGCGCCGTTGCCGGCGGCCGTCAGCATCTCCCGAAGCGCCGTCTCGTCGTCCAGTCTCGCCGTGAGCATCCGCATCCTCTCGGCCACACCGGCCGGATCGCCGCCATTTCCCCCACCGCCTGCGCTTTCCGCCGTGATACCGTCGATGTCCCGGGAGAAAGAACGCTTCGATTCCCCGTCCGCCAGGAACATCAGCACGATTCGCCGGTCATCCACCGAGAGCGGATACACCCGCACGCGGAAACGTACGTCGGCCGTCCCGCCGTCCTTCTCCACGGTGAATACGCACACATTCTCCTGCGCCCGATCGGTGCCCAGCGACGCTTCGATCGCCTTCGCCGCGCCGCACGACGAACACACCCTCGACGTGCCGCAGCCGTCGGGGCCATCGTGCGAGAAGACACACCGGATCACTTCGCCGGTGCGGAATCCCACCACGAACTCCGCGTCGTCGAGACCGACCACATCGAGGAACGCATCGTTGACGGTTAGTATCTGGCGGTGTTCGTTCAATACGGCCACCGGTCCACCCGCCGTGCGAATCAGCGCACCGACGACCGGATGGTCGAGGACGGCTTGCAGCTCCTGCTCCAACTCGAAGCGTTTGCTGCGTCCGGCGGGCGCAAAGAACGTTTCGCCCCTGGACCGCTTGTTGAATATTTGTGACTGGACTGGATGCAGGTGGATTCTGTGGTCGCGGGCGTCGTCGTGGTCGTGGTCGCTCGCGGATCGGTTGTCGGTTGGCCTCCCCATAGCCGTTACCGCCTGAATGTTGTGGTGCCCTTCCAGCTGGCAGATTGATCTCCCAGTTTACACCCGGGGCGTGCGCTCGTCAAGCGGGTTGTTTACCAAACCGTGTACACGGCTAGAAACGGTAGTCGAGCTGGAGCCCGAAGGACTTTCCCCTGCCTCCGTCGCCGAAGACGGCGGGTAGCACCCGGAGATTCGACACCTCCGGCGGCGATTCCCCCACTCCACCGGTCTGGCGACCGCCCGGACGGGCGGCCTGGCGGCCGGTCTGCCGACCGGCCAGGATCCCGGTGACGAGGGCGGCCGTGCCGGCGGCGCCCATCATCAGTGAAAACCCTTTGCGCAGCTCGGGATCGTCCTCGTTGAGGAGCACGAGCCCGACCAGCCCGTAAGACACTAACCCAGTGCCGATACTGAAGTTAGCCGTCGCTTTGCTGGGGGCTCCGTTCCCCATATTGAACAGGTTGGCGACGCCCGCGCCGACGTCCACCACCATCAGGGCCACGGTCAGATAGGCCCACCCGGAGACCTGGGTTCCATATTCATCGGCATTCGACACGACCGGGGTGAGGAGCAGAAGGGTGGACAACAGGAGGGTAGAGGGTAATCGCATGACAACGCTTCCACCAGGGGACGGTCACAGGGGTCTCGTTCAACGCGATATACATAAATATAGTCATTCGGGCGCTCCGCGCCCGAAAAAAAACCCCTGACTCCGGGGTCTGCCGACCTTTACGGGGACTCGTATCCGGTCACGCGAACCGGCCCGTTGAGCCCGTATACCACGATGCTCGCACCTCCCTCACCCAACTGCGCGACCACGTGGCCTTGACGCTTTTCGATGTATTCAACAATGTCGAGGTTTCTGATCTGCAGGTCATCCCGGGGCCCGTCAGCCGTCAACATCGCCGAAGTCCAACGCGGGATAGCCAGATCAATCGAACCTTTCCCCGCCGTCAATTTGATAGCATGTTTGCGGGACAGCTCGATATTGGCCAAAATATTTCCTCTCAGCACGTCGATCACGGTGGACGTCAAAATATCTGTCGCCCTCGCATCGCCATCGTTCAAAGAAATATAGACATGGTAGGCCTCGGCGGTGAACGACGCGACATGGCTGTCCCCGTTCCCCTGACTCTTCACGTACACCCCCCACTCCGCCGGCATCGTCACCTCGTAATCAACGACATAGTAACACCCTGCCGTTTCCACGGACGGTTGCTGCGTGATGAACCTGACGATTTCCGGATAGGGTGCAATCGTATCGACCTCTACGGAGACGTCGGAAAGGCTGTTGTCCGCCTCCTCCTGCGAATCGGCCTCGACGCGTATCACGGCTCTAACCCTGATCAATGCCGCCCCTGGAACTCCCGTGACATTGATACTCCCGTTATCGCCAATGACATTGATAAAGGCCCGTCCGGTTGTATCGACGGCGAGCTCGACAGTATCGAACGCCGCGAACCGGGGGCCGGGGGTAGTGGTATCGTCGCTGCATGCGGCCAGACAGACGAGGATCGCCAAGCCTGGGATAAGCCTTTTCATATAAAGCCTCCTGTCAATCGCCGCAGGGGTCTGTATCCCAAAGATATACTTCCAATGAAATCCGGTCAAGCCGATTAAACTCGACCCCCTCCGCTTCGAGGAGTGTCTTCTGGTCGCGTTCCGAGTCGGGCCGCCCCCGGACGCTGATCTCGCCCGACGCGTTGACAACCCGGTGCCACGGCACCCCGCTCCCGTCGGGGAGATGCCGCAACGCGTAGCCGACCATCCGCGCGCGCCGCGGCAGCCCGGCCAGTTCGGCCACCTGGCCGTAGGTCGCTACCCGGCCGCGGGGGATCGCCGCCACCACGGTGTAGATCTCGTCGTACGCCTCGAATGACCTCACTGGCGGACTACCTGTTCTGCTCGGCCCATTGTTCGAGTTTCGTGACCGACTCGCGGAGGGACTCCGGCATCGGCACGGCGGATTCGGGGATGTTTTTGCGCATGGCGGCGATGATCTCGTCCACCATCGCCGCGTCGTCGGCGCGCGAGTAGTGCAGCGCCATGTAGAGGAAAGACGCGTAGTAGTTGACCAGCAGGCGCGACGCGCGCGGCATGTCGCGTTCGCTCACTCCGGGAACGGCGGTGAAGTTGCCGGGGTCGAGCATGAGGTCGGCGGTCGCCTCGACGTCGATGGCCGCAGGGGCTTCGACGGGCAATAGCCGGCGCGCGACTCCGGTGATCTGCACGAGGGGCTCGAGACCATCGAATGCCGAGGTGGAAACCCCCGAAGAAAAATACACGGGGCGCTCGAACCGGTTGGTGACGAGGATGTCGGCGAAGGCGGCGCGTCCCGCGTCGAGGCGGCCGTCGGCCCCCGATGCCACCTCCCAGACGACCACGCGGTGGGGCGAGTCGAACTCCCTGCGGGCGCGCTCGACGACGGGGATGCGGACGTCGTTGGTCTTCCACTTGTACGGGTGCATGTTCATGATCTGCCGGTCGGTCCAGCTCACCGGCGCCGCCGTGACGGCGCCCTCGAGGCCGTCCTTGAGCAGGAGCACGAACCACGGCCGCGACAGGAGCGCGACCGGAATCGTGGTGACGTCGGTGCGGTACCCTTCGACGATCTGCAGGTATTCGACGGGGTTGGTGTCGGCGTCGCCGCCGGTGAAGAGAATCGCGTCGCGCCTGCACGACTTCAGCAGGTTGCGGCCGAACTCGAGCATCCAGTCGGGGTAGCCACCCGCTTCCCGTCCCGCTCGAAACTGCTCCGCGGCGGCGCGGACGTCGCCGGACTGGAGTTCGTCACGCGCACGCGCGCCGTACTCGGCTCCGATGAAGTAATAGGCGTTCCCCAGCGACGGGTCGAGTGCCACCGCGCGCTCGAGATATTCCAGCACCTCGTCGGACTTTTCGCGGCCGAAACCGCTCAGCGGCATCGAGTCGTAGCAGAGATAGTGGGTGAAGTAACCAAGCAGGTACCAGACTTCCGCGTCGTCGGGAGCGGACTCGAGTGCACGTTCGAGGTAGTCGATCGCGGCGGTGTAACTGGCACGGTCGAACTCGGCCAGCGCGAGTTCCTTGAGCGACTCGGCCGACTCTTCGCCCTGC
>CBDVDJ010000380.1:0-3930 GCA_965372695.1 uncultured bacterium | reverse complement strand
CGGAAACTATCCGGCACTCGTGATAGAACTGGTGAAAAGAGGTCGCCAGTTCCTGCGCGTAGACAGTCAGCCGGTGCGGCTCCCTGCTGAGTGCTGCCCCCTCGACGACATGCGAAAAATACAACAAAAGCAGCATGAGCTGGCGCTCCGCGCTATCGGACAGGAGCCCGATGTCGACGTTCCCCTGGTCGTAGACGAACCCCTTCTCCTGCGCGAATCTAACCACGCTGGAGATCCTCGCGTGCGCGTACTGGACATAATACACGGGGTTTTCGTCCGACTGTTTGCGCGCGAGCGTCAGATCGAAATCGAGCGGCGAGTTGGCTCGCCTCATGAGAAAAAAGTATTTCGCCACGTCGGCCCCCACATCGTCGACCAGCTCTCGAAGCGTCACGAACTCACCCTTGCGCTTGCTCATACCCGTCGGTTTTCCGTCCTCCAACAGTCGGACCCATCCGATGATCAGTACTTCCAGCCAGTCCCGGGCGGCGCCAATCACCGACATCGCCGCCTTCATACGTGGAACGTGCCCGTGGTGGTCGGGCCCGAGCAGGTCGATCGCTTTTTCGAACCCGCGATCGTACTTGTTCTTGTGGTACGCGACGTCGGCCAGGAAATAGGTCGGGTTGCCGTCGCCCTTTACGAGTACGCGGTCCTTGTCGTCCCCCATATCGGTGGACCGGAAATACACGGCCCCGTCTTCTTCGTACGTTGAACCGCTCGCCACAATGGAGTCGAGAGTGTCGGCGACGGAGCCATCGTGAAGGGTCGATTCGAGAAAGCGGTTGTCGAAAAACACGCCGAACGCATCGAGGTCGTCGTCGATCCCGTCGAGAATGGCGTCGATCGCATACCGGGACGCCTTCTCCACCTCCGACTCCATCATCCGGCGGGCGTCGTCCTCGGGGACACCCAGCGCGATTTCCGTGAGGTAGTCACCCGGGTACGCACCGATTTCTTCACCCGGATCGAGAAGACCGAAACGCTCCCGCAGCCGGAAGAGAAAGCTCGCACCGAGCGCCTCCACCTGGCGGCCGTAGTCGTTGACATAGTATTCACCCTCGGCTTCGAAACCAACGAACTTCAGCAGGTTGACGATGGCCGCCCCCACCGCCGCGGCGCGGGCGGATACCACGACCAGCGGACCCGTCGGGTTGGCCGAAACGTATTCTACGAGCGCCCGCTTACCACCGCCGGTTCCCGACGAGCCGTAGCGGTCGCCATCCCGGATGACAACCGGGACATTTTCCCGCAGGGCGGCATCGGCAAAACAAAAGTTGATGAAGCCGGGCTTGAGCACCGCCACCGACGCAACGGATTTCTCCGGCAACGACAGCGACGAGACGATTTCGTCGGCGATCTCATTGGGATTCCGGCGGAGCTTTTTGGCGAGTGCCATCGCCACTGGAGTGCTCATGTCCCCGTGTGCAGCCTCCCGCGGACGCTCCAGAACGACGGGGATTCCCTCGCCGTCCAGGCCGAGCTTGCGCAGGGCGCCTTCGACGGCGGTCCTTATTTCTCCGCGTATTTTCAATCTTCTTCCTCGTAGCCGAATTTGTCTGTTGGCGCGTCACCCCACAGGCGCTCGAGCTGATAGTACGCGCGGACATCCGGTTGAAAGACGTGTACCACGATCTCGATAAGGTCGATGAGGATCCACCGGCTCGACTCGTAGCCTTCCACGCTATAGACCTCGATACCGTCCTTTTTGCAGTTGTCAGTGATGGTATCGGCGATCGCCCTCACATGGACGTCCGAGTTTCCGGAGCAGACAATGAAAAAATCGGTTACCGTCGTAATTTTGCGCAGGTCCATGAGGTCGACCCGCAGCGCCTTCTTCTCGAGGGCGAATCGCACGACTTTTCTGGCCGTGTGCTTTGTCACTTTCTTCGTCAAACCGGTTCCTCGGGTTCTTCCTGATCTTCCAGATCTTTTTTCTTTTCTCTCTTGTGGATCGTCGCGTAAGCGACCAAAACGCTGCCAATATACAGCAGGATTATCGGTAACGCCATTAATACCTGGGACGCGGGGTCGGGTGGCGTCAGCACCGCCGCTCCGACAAATATAATCAGAATCGCATATCGCCACTGCTTCAGCAGGAACTTCGGCGTAACGACCCCCAGCATGCTCAGGACGAACACGATGACGGGCAGCTGGAACACCAGCCCGAACACCAGGCACAGGCGAACAACAAAGGCAAAGTATGCCGTCACGGAAATCATCGGGGTCAGTTTGTCCGTGCCGAACCCGATGAGAAAGCTCAACGTGATCGGGATGAGGACCAGATACGCGAACGTAACCCCGATATAGAACAGAAGCGACGCCGCGACGATAAAAGGATAGACCTTCGATCGTTCCTTGTCGAACAGCGCAGGAGAGACAAACGACCAGACTTTGAACAGCACGAACGGGTATGCGAGCAGCAAGCCGAGGACAAGACTGATCTTCACCCGCGCCATGAAGGCCTCGGCGGGGGCGTAGAAGATGAGCTGATCCACGGAGAGGTCCGACACGAGAAGGTCAATCACCCGGCCGCTGACGAACCAGCACCCCGCCACGAACACCAGATAGACGATCGCGGACTGAATAAGAACACCCCGAAGGTCATCGAGGTGTTCCAGGAATGACATTTCCCGCAGAACTTCTCTTTTCTTTGCGGACTCCTTGATCGGAGGCACGGCCCTTTTCTACCTCTCCGGATCCTTACAACAGTTCCCTGCTGATCTCGTAGTTGATTGTTAGTTCGGTGGTATCGCCCTTGCCGTCCACGGGCGTCAGGTCGGAGTCGATCTCGATCGACCCCTTGAGCTTGACGACAAGGCTTTCCGACCCGTCGAAGAAAAACTCGTATTTCCCGTCACCGTCGCCGTCCATCTTGAAGTCACCGCCGGGCGTCGAACTGATTCCACCGATACCGAATTCGACTTTCGCCTTGATCTTGGCGCACTCCCTCCCCATTTCCTGCTTCATTTCCTTGAACTCGTACTTCCAGTTCTCCGTAACATTCATCCCCTGCTCGTCCTTTTCGTCGGTGAATTCCCACTTGTCGCCCTTGGAATGCTCCTCCGCCGGCAAATGGACGTAGAACTGGTTGACGAGCTCGGTGACGATCTGCTCGACCTCGTTCCACGTCTCGATGTACCCCAGCGCCTTGACGTCGTTGGTCTCTCCGTGTTTGTCCACGGTAAAGCTTACGGCCTGCCCGGTGAGACTTTCGCCGATGCCGGAATCCCGCATTTTGTCAAACACCATTATGGATGCTTCGACCTTGTCGAAGATCAGTTCCATTTCGAATACACCGTCGTCGGTGACGCCAACACACTTCTCCGTCACTTCCAGGTCGACGATAGCGCTCCAGCTGAAGCTGCCCCGGAACATCTCCTGTTTGAAATTCACCTTGTACTGCTGGACGTATCCCTCGCTGAAGTCATACGCGAAGTGGACTCCGCCATCGGCGCCCGTGACCGCGGGCGCCGCGATGACCGTCGCCACCATCGCCAATACCGTAAGATAGCGAATCACCTGCCGTGTGCGCATTTCAACCTCCTTCGCGCGTGTCTCCTTCAGGACCGCGCGAGCTTTCGCCATCGTCACCGCTGCCGGCGGCTTCTTTGACGGGATTGTTCAGTAAAGTATTGAGTTCTTTCATGAACTCGTTGATGTCCCTGAACTGGCGGTACACCGATGCAAACCGGACGTACGCTACTTCATCGAGCTGATGGAGACGCTCGATCACCTCGTTACCCAGAACCGAAGTCTTGACTTCATTCTTGAACTTGCCGAATGTCGCGCCCTCCACGTCGTCGATGATCTTGTCGAGCTGGTCGCGAGAGACGGGCCTTTTCTCGCACGCCTTGATCAAGCCGGTCAACAGCTTTTCCCGGTTGTACTGCTCGCGGCGGCCATCCTTCTTGACCACGATCCGCGGCG
>CBDVDJ010000379.1:0-3943 GCA_965372695.1 uncultured bacterium | reverse complement strand
GTGGTCCAGGGGCGGGGTCCGGGAATGGACGGGTCGAGTTTCGTCGCCGTCCAGCAATGGGTCCATGACCTCGACCATTTCCAGTCGTTACCGCAGGTCGAACAGGACCACGCGATCGGCCGCCGCCTGAGCGACAACGAAGAAATTGAAGACGCTCCTGAATCGGCCCACGTCAAACGGACCGCCCAGGAGAGCTTCGACCCCGAGGCGTTCGTTCTCCGCCGCTCGATGCCATGGGCGTCGGATGGAGGAGAGGGGCTTGTCTTTGTCGCGTTCGGCAGGAGCTTTGACGCGTTCGAAGCCCTGCTCTCCCGCATGGTGGGGGAGGAAGACGGGACCCCCGACGCGCTGTTCCGGTTCACGCGTCCCGTGACGGGTTCTTACTTCTGGTGTCCTCCGGTCAAGGATGGGCGCCTCGATCTGTCGGCACTCGGCCTCTGATTCTGCGCGGCCGCAGTCAATCCCCGAGCACCCGGACCCACGTCCGGTCGGTCCCCCAGATCGACCGGATGATAATCTCTTCGTACTCGTCTCCGAAGTGGAAAGGATCGCGGTAGCGCGCCCGGTCCGACGACAACTCGTTTTCGTACTCGAAGTCGTACGTCACGGCGATCTCGGCCAGGTCGGCCTTGAATCGGGCGTACTCGGTATCGAGCCCGAACTCGCTGAACTTTGACTGCAGATCGGTGTGCCCCGGAAACACGACAAACCGGAGGTCGATGCCCTCGGCGCGGCAGTAGGCCGCGATCTCACGCAGCTCCTCACGATATTCCCCGGGGTACCGATACGCGCCAAAATAGCCGCGGGCCGGACCGGTGAGCTGGTGCTGCCAGAACTCGTCGGGATTCATGTCGGGAACCCCGATCCCGGGCGTGCGGCCGGTGACCAGTGCCCGGAGTATCTTCTCCGTCGAGATGAGTACGTTCATGTTGCAGAAGTAGAGGAGGGGATTGGACATGATGCCCTCGGCCTCGGCCACGCGGTTCTTGTCGTTGGCAGCGTTGTAGATCGCAAAGTTGATCCCGAAGGTCGCGCTCTCGAGCCGTGTGCAACCGGCGGCGAACCAGAACGTCTCGATCGCTTCGCGCAGAGACCCGCCGCCGTACGCGAAGTTGTAAAACCTCTTGCCGGTAATCGAGTCAACGGCGTCGGTGTTTATGCTCAGCATCCTCGAGTCGCCAAGCAGGATGTGGGGCGCAGGATCCCTCCGGTATTCGATCGTTTTCCACAGGGCATAGTTGACCTTGAACGACGTCTGCCGCTTCAGCTTTGTCGAGACCGCCGGAGAGACGCCGAAGAAGTTGAACGGGTCGATCAACACTATGACAATCACGAAGCCGACGGCCGGGATCGAGAAGATCGCGAGTCGGCGGAGCATTCTTTTTGCATCAGACCACATAACGCTGCCTAGAATTGAAAGTAGATAAACTGCTGGGACTGGTTGAACGCGCCCAGGAACACGATCGCCGCAATGAGCAGATAGTATGCGGCCCAGCGTACGGCGACCGGCTGCCGCGATATCAGGGCGTTGACGCTGCCCTGACTCTGCACGAGGTGGACGCCTTCGATCACCGCGATCGACAGGACGGCGATGATCAGATCGCGCTGGCTCATCCCCATACCGCGAAGAACCGACTTCAATGCGAAAGTGTCGAATGTAAGAAGCGAATGGAAAAATGTTCCGACTCCGGTATGCAGGTGCTGGTAGACGTAGACAGCGTCGGACATGTTTCTCGAGCAGAAAATAACGAACGCGAGGCAGGTCAGCGAAAAGGTGACGGCGATAGCGGGGAACCGGTAGATCGCCGAATCCTCCGTCAGTCCGAGGGCTTTCATGGCCGCCTGGCGCGGTTTGCGAAAAACAGCTTCAATTACGACGTAGACACCGTTCACGCCACCCCACAACACGTAGTTCCAGCTGGCCCCGTGCCAGAGGCCGCTCGCGAGAAACGTTACCATGATATTGAAATAAAAACGCGCCCTGCCTCTGCGGTTGCCGCCCAGCGGGATGTACACGTAGTCGCGGAACCACGTCGAGAGGCTGATGTGCCAGCGCTGCCAGAATTCACCGATGCTACGCGCCCAGTACGGCCTGCGGAAGTTGGTCATGAGCTCGTAGCCCATTATTCTCGCCGATCCAATGGCGATGTCCGAGTAGCCCGAGAAATCGCAGTACACCTGGAAGGCAAAAAACCAGGTGGCGATGATGAAGTGAATTCCCAGAAAGTCCTGTGGATTGCCGTACACGGTGCTAACCGCGATGGCGACCCGGTCGGCCACGACCACCTTCTTGAACATTCCCCACATGATCAGCTTGATGCCGCTGGTGACCCGGTCGTACTCGAAACGGTGCGTCTGGTAGAACTGGGGCAGCAGATGGCTGGATCGCTCGATGGGGCCGGCGACCAGCTGGGGAAAGAATGCCACGTAGAGGGCAAAGATGCCGAGGTGGCGCTCGGGCGGGTGGACTCCCCGGTAGACCGAGATCGTGTAACTGAGACACTGAAACGTATAAAACGAAATTCCTACCGGCAGCAGCACTTTGAAAAACGGCACGTCGACCATGATGTTGAAGTGCTGGAAAACCGCCCGCACCGATTCGCTGAAAAAGTTGAAGTACTTGAAGGCGAAGAGGATCGCGAGACTCGCGCATACACTCAGGACCAGGTATTTGCGCCGGCCGGCCCGGTCGGGGATTTTACCCATCTGGAGCCCGGCGAAATAGTTGATCAGGGTAGCGGCGAGAATGAGGAAGATGTATTCGACCTTCCAGCACATATAAAAGTAGTAGCTGGCCGCCAGGAGGAACACCCACCGTTTCCCCGGCGGAATGAGGAAGAAAATGGTGACGACGACGGGCAGGAAAATCAGGTAGTGCAGCGAGTTGAAGAGCATTGTTGCTGTATGGTCTCCGGGAATTGATTCGAGAGAAAGGCCTGTAATTCTGACAAGTCTACCATTTATAGGTATTTAGAGCAACTCGATCCGGCCGTGCGTCACGACGGATCGGCGAGTGCGCCCCCCCGCAACAGGCGCATGATCCCGTAAATCAACAGTCCCGCGACCAACCCGGCAAGGCCCCAGAACAGCCGGTGCGGTTCGGATTCGACGAGGAGCCAGACGCAGAGAGCCACAGCCAGGACCGGAACGACAGGGCCCCCGCCGACGCGGAAGCCAGGAGGATCGTCGGGCCGCTTCTTCCGAAAATACAGCACGGCAAGACAAGTCGGAATATACTGGGCGAATCGGGCAACCACGGAAACCACGGCGAGTTCGAGGTAGCTCCCGGTGAGCGCGAGCGCCAGAGCCGCCCCCGACGTTACGAGAATCGAGACGACGGGTGTCTTCCGCCCGGGGTGTACCCACGCTATTTTCCGGGGGAGAAAACCTTTATGGGCCAGCGCGTAAAGGGCGCGCGGAGCGACGAGAGCGTTGCCCGCATTGATTCCGACGACGGACAGCAGGATCCCGAACGCGATCATTGCGCCTCCGCGAGGCCCCAGGAACGCCATCGCCGATTCGGCAACGGGGTTCTCCGAGCCGGCAAGGGTCGGGAGCGTACCGGTGCATACCGCCCATATGAGCAGATAAACCACAGAGACCGTCAGCATGGTGAGGACGAGCGCTCGTGGAACGCTCCGCCGGGGATTGCGCATCTCTCCCGCTGGAACGGTGAGGATCTCGAATCCGACGAACGCCCAGAGAATGACGAGAGTTGTGGGCGCCAGTTCGGTAAAACCATGAGGGGAGAATGGTGTGAAAAGGTCCCGCTGGATATGGAACAAGCCGATTGTTATGAAAAACGCGATCGGAACCAGTTTGGCGGCGGTGAAAAAACTGGTCACGCGAGCACCCAACGAGACGCCGGCGATGTTTGTCGCCGCCAGCCCCGCGATCAGGACGACAATAATCGCCACCCGGTAATCGTGCGCCGCCGGCCATA
>CBDVDJ010000378.1:0-3948 GCA_965372695.1 uncultured bacterium | reverse complement strand
ACGAACCTCGCGTCGGGCACTTCGGTGCCGACGGCTTTTGATTGGTCCGGCGGAGCTATAACCTGCGCAAGCGCCGGCGAGGCAGCACCGGACGTCAGAAATAACGCCGCAATCAGGATAGCGGTTCGCATGGCGAGCTGGGGTGGGATTGCCAGGATGCGCTGATCGGCGATACGCTTATTGCCCGCCGGTGAGCTTTTTCTTCTGCTCCACCGCCGTGGACATGTCGCGCAGCGTCGTCGTTGTCAAGTAAGTGGTGATCGACTCCCGTATCGGCTGCCAGCTGTCGTGGAGAGGGCAGCGCTGTTCGTCGTTGCACTCGTCCAGTCCGGCCGCGCAGGCGTCGAGATCCTTGCCGCCGTCGATCGCGCAGTAGATGTCGTACAGCGTGGTTTCCTCCGGGCGCTTGGCGAGCTGGTAGCCGCCGCCCGGTCCCTTGGACGAGGTGAGCAGGCCCGATTTGACCAGCGTCTGAAACACCTTGCCCAGGAATGGTCCCGGGATATTCTCGTTTTCGGAAATGTCCTTGAGAAGGACCTTGCGGCTCTCACCGCGCCCGACGAGGTAGACCATTGCACGAATACCGTATTCGCAAGCGTTCGAATATATCATAAGATACGAGTCCAGTCTGAGGGCGTTAAAGTTACCAGTCACTCCGGATTTTGCTGATCCTAACAAAACGGATGCTATTGTGTCAAAACGAAACCGCAGCCTTCGGCGGCCGGAACCGGCTTGACAGCCACCCCGGCGATGATTATTCTCTCATCCTGATCCATTATTGACGCGGATCACAGGCTTGCGGCCCCTTCGTCTAGTGGTCCAGGACATATGGTTCTCAGCCATAAAACAGGGGTTCGATTCCCCTAGGGGCTACCAATATAGTGCCCGTCCCGGCTATAGCCGGGGCGGGCCCTGTTCTTTGTCTCCTTTTTTCACAAGCTCTTCTTCTCCCTGCAGAAAAATCCGGGCTATCCGCGTCGAGTGACTGGTGATCCGGCGTAACTGTTCCATGAGATCCTGGTGGTATTCGCTGGATTTAATGGTCAGAGGGACGTCGCGCAGGATCCGGTCGAAATGCGATCGCAGGTACTGGGCCTCCATCTTCCGGTATTTCCGGTGCTTCTTCTTCATCCGTGACGCCGCTTCGAGGTTGACGTTCTGGAACACCGAGATCGCCCGGCTCAACTGCTTGACGGCCCGCAGGTGGTAGTCTTTCAGTTCCACCTCGCCCTCGGGAGAAAAACGGAGGTCACGGTCGAGCCAGCTACGCGCCCGTGGCACCAGGCTCTTCACGATGATGTCACCAATCTGCTCGAGTTCGGTGACGGTGTACATCATCTGGAACACTTCGGTGACGCGGTCCCGTCCCAAGCTTTCCCGGCTGATGGCCCGCAGGTAGCGCTGGATGGCGTCCTCGAGGAAGTTCACCGCCTCTTCGTCGCGTTCGAGTTCTTCGATCACCCCGCGGTCGCGGAGCGTGAAGGGCTGGATGACCTTTTCGACCATCGCTGCGACAATGCCGCCCATGTGGATGACCTCGGCCTTGGCGAGGTTGAGCGCCAGCGCGGGGGTGCCCAGGAGCGCGTCGTCGAGGTGCCAGGTCTGGTAGGGCGGCGGCTCCGCATGTTGACGGTCGGGCAGGAGGCGGGTGATCACGCGAGCGGCGACGTTCGTGAACGGCAGCAGCAGCGCCGTCAGCGCGACGTTGAATATAGTATGGGCGTTGGCGATCTGGCGGGGCAGGAAATCACCGGCGAATGCCGTGCCATTCCCGGGTGACAGCCGGCGGACGAGGTCCGCGAACTGTGGTATCCACCATACGAACAACAACACACCCGTTACCTTGATCAATACGTGTGCCAGCGCTACCCGCTGCGCGTCGCGGTTGGTCCCGATGCACGCAAGTCCCGGCGTCACACAGGTTCCGATATTGGCGCCGAACAGGTGGGGGATCGCCGCTTCGAGCGTTATGAGTCCCTGGCTCCCGAGGACGATCAGTATCCCTGCGAAGGCGCCGCTGCTCTGGATCAGCGCGGTGAAGGCGGCGCCCGTAAGAATGGCGAGCAGGGGGTTTTCGAGGGCTACCAGCAGACCGATGAACCCCGGGTGCGTTTGCAATGGCACCATGGACATGGACATGATGTCCATACCGAAGAAGAGCAGGCCGAAGCCCAGGATCGCCTCGCCGACGCTTTTCGGGCCGTCCCTCCTGGCAAGCAGCGACAGCGCGATGCCGACGCCGATCACGAGCAGCGCGTAGTCGGTGAGCTTGAACGCGATCAACTGGGCGGTAAATGTCGTCCCGATATCGGCGCCGAGTATGATCCCGATCGACTGGGCGAAACTCATCAACCCCGCTCGAACGAAACTCACCAGCATGACGGTCGTAGCACTGCTGCTCTGCATGATTACGGTGACGAACGCGCCGGCGGCCACGGCCACGAACCGATTGTACGTGAGCGTGCTCAGGATCGAACGGATGCGCCCGGCCGCCGTTTTCTTCATGCCGTCGCTCATGATGCGCAGGCCGAAGAGAAAGATGCCGAGCCCGCCCACGAGTCCCACGAAGAGCGTGAACAGCCAGTTCGACGCCCGCGCCCTGGCGGTGAAAATAACGACGGCCCCGGATTCCGGCGCGGCGGCGCTCACGAGGTAGTCGCCGCCCTTCGAGCCCAGCCGCAGGCGGACCTCCGCCCAGCCATCCCTGTCGGTTCGAACGCTGTCGAATTCCACCTCCGCGCCCGTGGCGCCGGGCGGCGCGGCGGCCACGCTGAACCGGACCGTCAAACCGGGAACGGGCCTGCCGTCGGCGGTCTCGGCCCGCACACGGAACGGCTTTGGCAGCAACGCGCCCGTGGATCCGACCTGCCCGTCTCCCGACACGGTGGGCTTGGTCAGAGTCACCGCGTCCGACGCAAGCGCTTCGCCGGGTTCAAGACAAAGCACCAGCGCGAGCGCGGCCAGCAGCGCCGCGACGGAGAGGTATCGGTCCGAAACAAGGGTTCGACAAAATTTCATAGCGGGATTCTGTGAGGTGCGCCATGGAAACGTCAACCTCAATCAGCCCTGTATACCGTCGTTGACACCGGCGGGTTATGTTGATAAAGATGCTCTTGTTCCGGACCGACGATCGCCGGATCGAACACAAAACGAAACGAAGCGGAGCAGCCGGGAATGGGCAAACAGAAGAAGAAGGCGCACCACAAGCGCAAAAAGGCCGGGAGCAAGACGGCAAAGCGTCCGAAGGGGCCGGAGTCGACGGACCGCCACTGGCTCTATCAGGACTCGGTACAGAGTCCCGGCGAGCACGTCATACTTTTCGATCAGTTTTATGAAGCGACGCACGGAAAGCCTGCGTCCTCGCTCAAGGAGGATTTCTGCGGCACGGCCATCCTGTCCGCGGAATGGGTGCGCACCCGCCCCGACAACACCGCCGTCGGCGTTGACCTCGACAAACCGACGCTGGACTGGGGGGAGGAGAACAACCTCTCCAGGCTCGATCCCGGGGAGCGGAAACGGCTCACCATCTTTAACGACGACGTCTGCAACGTCTTCGAGCCGAAGGTCGATATCGTCGCCGCGCTCAATTTCTCGTATTTCGAGTTCAAGACTCGCGACGCCCTGCGAAACTACTTCGAATGCGCGCGCCGGTCTCTCAAACCGGACGGACAGTTGATCCTCGACATGTTCGGCGGTTGGGAGGCCCAGATGGAAGAGGTCGACAAGACGCGCAACGAGGGCTACACGTATGTCTGGGAACAGACAGAATACGACCCTGTCACCCATCGAACCCAATTCCAGATACATTTCAACTTCCAGGGCGGAGGCGGCCTCAAGGGGGCGTTCGAGTACAACTGGCGCCTCTGGACGATCCCGGAGGTGCGCGAACTCCTCGAGGACGCCGGCTTCGGGAAAGTCGATGTGGATTGGGAGGGTATCGACGACGAC